>NZ_JBEXUS010000158.1:0-13913 GCF_040614455.1 Nocardia sp. NPDC005978 | reverse complement strand
CGGTCGGATCGACCGGGGGCCCGGCTCGGGCGGAGGTGACCGCCCGTCCGTACCGGGTCCGCGCGGGTGAGCGCTCCCGGCTCGTGACGCCCCGGCTTCCGGGTTACCGGGGTCGGGGGCGATGCTCTCCGGCGCCCGGACCAGGCCCGCACCCGAGGGTCGGCACCGGGCCGACTGCGCCGGGTGCGAGCGCTGGGCTCGGTGCTCCAGCGCAGGTCTCGGGGCCGCGTGACCTGCTGCGGCACAGCGCTTTCCGCTACCTCTCGCGTGGCGGAAAGCCTTCGGGCGAGTGGGGGATCAGATCAGCGGGCGGCCGAAGCGGCGGCGCAGGCGCATGTCCGCGAGGTAGAAGTTGTAGGGGAACAGGCGGATCACCGTGGGCAGCTTCGACCAGACCGCGGCCAGGGCGCGCAGTATGAACACGAAGCGGCGTTCCTGGCGCGGGGTCCAGGTCATGCCCATCTCGGCGCGCAGGTGCGGCGGCAGCAGGGCCGTGGTCACGAAGCGGTGGAACGGGCCGAAGACGCGCTGCAGCGGCTTCGAGATCATCCGCAGATCGGTGAGGGCGTTGAAGTATTCGCGCGTGGGGTCGTCGATGGTCCGGGTGGCGAGGTTCTCTTCCCAGTACACGTAGAACTCGTCCCGGGTGGCGGGCCACATCTCCTGGCGCATCTGCAGCGTGGTGCCGAAGCGCGCGCAGTGCTGGTAGAACGCTTCTGCCAGTTCGGGAGTCATGGGTCCGCGCAGGCGCTGGTACAGGTCGTCGAGTCCCCAGTACATGCAGGACGCCACCCACAGCTGGAGCTTGGGGTCGAAGGCGTTGTACTTCACGGGGCTGGTCGGCTTGGTGTGCACGGTGCGATGCGCGCCGTTGACCGCGGCGCGGTAGGCCGCCCGATCGCCCTCGTCGCCCATCAGCGCGACCGCGATGTAGGTGAGCGTGGTGCGCAGCCGCTTGGCCGGGACCAGCATGACGCTGCCGGTGTGCACGTCGCTCTCCATGACGCCGTACCCCACGGGCTTGAGCGCGAGCTGCATGATCACGTTGGCCGAGCCGCCGAGGAAGGCGGCGATGCCGTCGATGTGCTCGCGGACTTCGGCGGCGGTGAGGGTGGCGGGCGCGGAGGTCGCTACCGGCGCGGAGTTCAAAGAACCAACCGTCTGGTACGCGTCAATGGCATCATCGGACTTGCGCAGGGGGGTCGTCATCGTTGACTCGACTCCTCGTCGTCACTCCTCGGCGATGGAGGAGAGTGTGAGAAACTCTTGCCCTCACCTTCTCATCGGAGGCGCATACTGTCAATGTGCGATGATTGGTGCCTCATCGTATCTTCGCGACTCGGAAGGGCCCGGACATGGCCAAGCTGGCCAAACTCTTGCCGCTCGTGCGCGGATCCGCTCCCGAGGATCGCAACCAGGCCAAAGTCCTGGACGCCGCCATGCTGGCCTTCCTGGACTTCGGGATCAAACGGACCAGCATGGTCGAGGTCGCCCGGCGCGGTGGGCTCTCGCTGGCCACGCTCTACCGGCGCTACGCCGGCAAGAACGATCTCATCCAGGCCGTGGGGCTGTGGCAGACGCGGCAGTTCATCAACAGCGTGGACACCGCGGTGCAGTCGCAGGTCGACAGGGACGCCAGCGCCCAGGATCAGATCGTGACGCTGTTCATCGCCTTCATCGAGGGCCTGCGCGGCAACCGCCTGCTGGTCCGGCTGCTCAAGACCGAGCCCGAGATCGTGCTGCCCTACCTCACGGTGCAGGGCGCGCCGGTGATCGAACTCGGCCGGGACTACCTCGCCGAGTTCATCACCCGCCTGCAGGCCGAAGGCAAACTCCCCGACTACGATCCGCTGCCGTTGGCGGAGATGGTGGCGCGCAACGCGCTCTCGCTCGCGCTCACCCCGCAGACGGTGATCCCGCTGGACGATCCGGTCGCGCTGCGCCGTTTCGCGGTGGATCACGTGGTGCCGGGGTTCCGAATTCGCTGATCGGCGGACCCGTTGCGCGAGCGGCGGGATTGCCGCGGAACGCGCTTCGGCATCCGCCGCTCCATGACGGGTTGCCTCACACCAGCTTCAGGCCGAGGCGGCGGCGCAGGCGCATGTCCATCAGATAGATATTGATCGGAAGGACGCGGATCGGGGTGGGGAGCAGGGCGCTCCCGGCGCCGATCGCGCGCAGGGTGTGCGCGAGCAGCCGATCCTGACGCGGGGTCCAGGTCATGCCCATTTCATCCCGGAGATGTTGCGGGAGCAGGCCGATCACGAAGAAACGGTGCACGCGGGCGAAGGGCAGCTGCAGCGGGCGCGGCAGCATGCGCAGGTCGATGAGGTCGTCGAAGTAGGCGGCGATATGCGGATCGATGCGGGTGCGCGCGAGGTTCTCGGTCCAATACGCTCCGAACGCGGCCCGATTCGGCGGCCACATCTCCTCGCGCATCTGCAGCGTGGTCCCCAGGCGCGCGGAGTAGTGATAGAAGGCGTCCGCGTCGGCCTCGCTCATGGGACCGTGCATGCGCTCGTAGAGATCCTGTGCGCCCCAGTACAGGCAGGCCGCCACCCAGAGCTGGAGCTTGGGGTCGAAAGCGTTGTACCGCACCGCGCTTCCCGGGGCCGAGCGCACCTGCCGATGCGAGGTGTTCACCGCCTCGCGGTAGGCGGCGCGATCTTCCTCCGAACCCATCAGGGCCACGGCCAGATACGTGATGGTCGTGCGCAGCCGCTTGATCGGATGGATCATCACGTTGCCGCTCTCCACCGGTGATTCCACGACGCCGTAGCCGACCGGGCGATTGGCGAGCTGCATGATCACGTTGGCGGCGCCGCCCAGTAGTCCGGACGCGCCGTCGATGAATTGGCGGATATCGATGGGCGGCTCGTCCGGTGCGGGACGCTGCTGCCGGGGTGCGCGAAGCGGGCTGGTCATCGTTGACCACATCCTCAGGTGAGAAGGTTATACATAAATCCTCTTACCCACTCGTGCGGCGTGTCAATCAACGGGCCGGGTTCGAACCCGATTCGTGTCCGGGGGCGGGTGCGCGGACGGACGGGACGTGGCTCGTCGCCGTCCGTGTGCCGGGTCCTGCCGCTGGCCGCCCCCGCCCGGACGGTACCGTGACCGGGTGTCGTACAGGTCGCCGCTCCTGCTGAGCTCGCTGAATCCGGCCGCCGTGGCCGCCGGGGACGATATCCCCGACGCCCTCACCATCGAGGGCGTGACCCTCTCGCGCAGCGATCTGCTGGGCGCGGCGACCTCGGTCGCCGAGCGGGTGGCGCGCGCCGAACGGGTCGCGGTGCTGGCGGCTCCCACGGTCAAGACCGTGCTCGCGGTGGTGGGCTGTCTGCTCGCGGGCGTCACCGTGGTCCCGGTGCCGCCGGACGCGGGCAGCGCGGAACTGGCGCACATCCTGACCGACTCCGGCGCGCAGGCGTGGCTGGGCGACGCGCCCGAAGGGACCGAGCTGCCGGTCATTCCGGTGCGCAAGCACGCCCGGTCCTGGCACGTCTACGGCGAACCCGACCCCGCCGCAACGGCTTTCATCCTGTACACCTCCGGAACCACGGGCGCGCCGAAGGGCGTGATGCTCAGCCGGCGGGCCATCGCCGCCGGTCTGGACGCGCTCATCGCGGCCTGGGGCTGGAAGGCGAACGACACGCTGGTGCACGGGCTTCCGCTGTTCCATGTGCACGGGCTGATCCTGGGCGTGCTCGGTCCGCTGCGGGTCGGCGGTCCGCTGGTGCACACCGGCAAACCCACCCCCGAGGCGTACGCCGCCGCGCCGGGCACCATGTACTTCGGCGTGCCCACCGTGTGGTCGCGGATCGCCGAGGATGCCGACGCCGCACGGCAATTGGCGAAGGCGCGCGTGCTCATCTCCGGCAGCGCTCCGCTGCCGGTGCCGGTCTTCGAGCGCCTGCGCGAACTCACCGGCCACGCGCCGATCGAGCGCTACGGCATGAGCGAAACCATGATCACCCTGTCCACCCGGCCCGACGGCGAACGCCGCCCCGGCTGGGTCGGCACCCCCGTGGACGGCGTGCAGACCCGCCTGCGTGACGAGGCGGGCGAACCCGTGCCGCACGACGGCGAGAGCGTCGGCGGCCTCCAGGTGCGCGGCCCGATGCTGTTCGACGGCTACCTGAATCGCCCCGAGGTGACCGCCGAGAACTGGACCGCGGACGAGTGGTTCAAGACCGGTGACGTGGCGGTCATCGACCCCGAGGGCTTCCACCGCATCGTCGGCCGGGAATCGGTCGACCTGATCAAATCCGGTGGCTACCGCGTCGGCGCGGGTGAGATCGAGACCTCGCTGCTGGGCCACCCGGCGGTCGCCGAGACCGCCGTGGTCGGGCTCCCCGATCCCGACCTGGGTCAGCGCATCGTCGCCTTCGTCGTACTGCGCTCCGGTGCAGCCGATTCCGTGCCGCAGCAGCTCATCGACCATGTCGCGGGCGAGCTCGCCGCGCACAAGCGCCCGCGGGAGGTGCGGGTGGTGGATTCGCTGCCGCGCAACGCCATGGGCAAGGTGCAGAAGAAGCTGCTGCTCTAGGGCGGACCGGTGACCCGGCGCTCGCGAGGCCGCGTATGGTCGGCGAACAGTGGGATGGCTTCCCGGACAGCGCGATCCGGGTGGGCCGTCACCTCTCGTCCGGGAATCCCCACTCCAGGTCGATGTCCGCCGCCGGCGCGATCGCCCGGACCGCGCCGGTGAAGTCACGTTCGAAACCCGGACTCCACTCGGCGAATCCCCGAATGATCATCGGCCCGTGCTCGGTGCAGACCTTCACCCACGGCGGGTTGTGGAACGCCCCGACATACATCCACGACTCGATACCGTGCTCTTCCAGCACGCGCTGCACCGCGGCCTCGACCGCGTCGGCCTCGTCGGGCGAAGCCAGCTTTTCGATGTACACCGACAGGTGGATGTTCACGGACACGGCGCCGACTCTACGGATCCGGGGTGACTCGCGCGGAACGCGGCTGCTCGCTCCGCATCCGTATCACCTGATCATCCGTGTCTTTCCCGGTCGCGCCGCAGGCGTTCGAGGGCTTTCGTCACCCAGGTGGCCCGGTCGGCGCCGGGTAGTTTCTCCCGCTCGTAGGCGATCAGCCGCTCGGCGGTCGCGGTGCTGCCCGCGACCATGGTCAGCAGCGCGCGGAAATCGTCCGGCGCCGGGGCGGGTGGCTGCGGCGCCGATTCGCGCCGGGCGGCCGGGCGGTGGCTCGGCTGGAGCCGGTTCTCGACCAGCTGGTGGGCCAGGGCCATCAGGACGTAGAAATTCGGAATCTTCCGAAGCGGCGTGTTGGTCAGCGCCAGCCACCGGCCGTGGGTGTCCACCCGTAGAACCCCCGACTGCACCGAGATCTGGCTGATGTCGGACCAGCGGACCGATTTCGACCCGGCCCCGAACTCGAGCCGGGACACCCACAGCGCGCCGAAGGTGACGGTTTTCCCGCGGTACACCCGGTCGGCCAGGTCCGGGAACTGCGCCGCGGTCACGGCGTCCTGGACGATGGCGCCCCAGCGCGCGCCGTTGGGCGGTCCGCCCTTCGAATGATCTTGCAGCTGAACATCTTTGCCGTCGATGTCGACCATCGTGAAGTCGTAGGTGGTCCTGGTCTCGACCACCCCGTACAGCAGGTGCCGGACCACCTCCTGGTGAATCACGGTGGTGTCGTAGCGCACGCATCGCGCCGTCCCGCCGTCGGTGAAAACCAGTCCGCGCTCGTAGAGGTCCAGGCGCACCGCCCGGGATGTGGCGGGGCCGATGAATCCCCGGTAGATCGCCGCGCAGAACGCGAACACGAACAGCGCCGCGAACGGCAGGGCGATGATCAGGCCGATTCCGGACCCCACCTTTCCGCCCATTTGATCACCGCGAGTGAACAATTCGGTGCCGAACCCCACCGTCAACGTCACCGTCAACACCGCCATCAGTGCCACGCCCAGCGTCGCGAACTCGAACCGGGGCACCATTCGCACGAATCCCTCGCGGTATCGCCCCAGGTCGCCGTCCCGCGCCCCCTGCTCGACCCGCCTCAGCAATTCCGGATCGGCATAAGCCGGCGCCCGATCGCCCATGACTTCCCCTAACCCCCGCACGGCGACCCCGTAATTCACCGTGCCCCGCGTGAATCGACTCGATTCGAACTGTACGCGCAGGTGATCTCGAAGTCGCCGCTCCGGGATGCTCTTTCCCGCAACCGACTTCGAGATCACCCGGGTCGCGGGCCGGGGCAATCGGAGCTGCGCTGTCGGCGGGCGCTGCTAGCGTGTGCGAAGACGATCTCGGGGGTGGGGATGATTTACCAGGAACGCCACGGTTTCACTGTCAAAACCGTGCTGGTGCTGGCGATCTGCCTGGGTTTCACGGTTCTCATGGTGATCGCGCCGATCGATTCACTCGTCGTGGAGGCGGTCGGCCTGCTGCTGTTCGGCTGCGGCGGGCTCCTCGTGCTGGCGAATGCGTTGTCCCGCAAAGTCGCTCTCCGTTTGGATGAAGGTGGAATAACCCTCGGCGGCCCCCCGCTGCGGTACCGGTCGGCGACCCGCCACGTCCCCTGGGCCGAAGTGGAGTCGATAGTCCTGTGGCGTCAGCACTCCGCCGCGGCCCTGACCTGGATCGGCGTCCTCCGCCACCCCGCCGCCCCACCGCTGCCCGGCGCGCGCCAACTCACGCCCACGGTCGTCGCCCTGAGCGGCGCGCCCACCCCCCGCCTCCTGGAATGCGCGGCGTCGGTGAACGGCTGGAAGATCAACACTCCCCGCCTGTCCGAGGCCCTCCGGTCCCTGGCTCCCTCGGTCCCCCTGATCGACCACCGCTGACCGCCCGGAGGGCCGGGTCCGGCGCCGACGTTCCCGGGCCGAGCACATCGCTGCTGTCGCAGGCCCGTAATACGCTGTGCCGGTGGCTGATATCTCCGAACTCGTGATCTCCCTCGACCTTCGTTCCGATCTGTCGGGCGAGGACGTTGCGGAGCTGCTCTGGCAGATCGGCCGGGGACCGGCGCCCACGGACGAGGATCGACTCTCGCGCGGGTTGGTCGAGGTCATCGAAGACGAGAGCGGGGAGTTCGTCTGCACCGACCCGGCGCCGGTCCTCGACCAGGCCGGCCCCGCGTGGAAGGTTGACGGGGTGCTCGGCTCGAGCCTCGAAAAGACCGCGACCGGATGGCATTTGGCGTCCAGGCAGGAGGTTCACCCCGACCTCTACGAGACGCTGGAGGAACTGTTCCTGTGGCTGTCCCGGTACGTCGAATCCGCCACGGTGGCCCCCGACGGTTCGGTGGAGATCGCTCGACTGCGCTGGTACGAGGATCCCGATTTCCAGCCCCTGGTGATCCGCGACGACACCGTCCTGTGGCCCTGAGCGCGGTCGGTCTTTCGCGCGGTCCGAGACGTCACGGTGGTTCGGCGTCAGGCCGTTGTCCCGTATTCCATCGAGCGTTGCCGGGCGGCGGCCAGGGCATCGTGAAGTGTCGAGCGAAGGCCGCGACGCTCGAGTTCCCGTAGTGCCGCGGCGGTTGTGCCTGCCGGTGAGGTGGCGGCCGCCCGTAGCTCTGGGGCGGAGCGGGGCGAACTCTGGAGCAGCGCGGCGGAACCCAGCATCGTTTGGGTCACCGACCGGACGGCGACCGGGTGGGGGAGGCCCAGGTGCACCGCCGCCTCGACCATCGCCTCGGCGATCGCGAAGAAATAGGCCGGGCCGGAGCCGGACACCGCGGTCACCGCGTCCAGATCGGATTCGTCGACGACCACCACCTTGCCGACGGTGCTCAGCATGCGGATTACACGGCCGAGCTGCTCGGTGCTGACGTGCCTGTTCGCGGCGAGCGCGGTAATGCCCTGGCGCACCAGCATCGGGGTGTTCGGCATCGCCCGGACCGTCGGCGTCCCGGGCGGCAACCCTCGATCGAGCTGCGCGATGGACACACCGGCGACCAGCGACACGAGAACCCGGTCGTGTCCCGCGCCCATGTGCGCCGCGTCCAGTCCGGACAGCACGCCGTCGATGTCGCCGGGCTTCACCGCGACCACGATCAGATCCGAGGTCCGGGCCGCCTCGGCCGCGTCGGCCGTGGCTCGCACTCCCAGCCGCTGCCCGAGGGCCGCGACCCGGTCCGGCGAACGGCCGACGACGACCACATCGGCACCGGTCCAGCCCGATTCGAGCAGTCCCCGGATCAGCGCCTCCCCGATCTGCCCGCCGCCGATCACCGCAACCCTGGTCATGGCTTCACGGTAGTGGGTGAGCACCCGGGCTCCGCGCTACCGTCGCCCGGCCGATCTCCCCACGGTAGACACGGCGCCGCAGCCGAACTCATCCACCGCCCGTGGTTCAGGGAAGCCGGCCCCCGGAGCAGTTGGTGGTGCAGGGCGAGCTGCTCCCGTTCGTCAGCCCGATCAGGAACCGGGCGAAGGCTTCGGCGGCGGGTCCGCGCAAGGCCGCGGGAAGCATGTCTTCGACACTGCTCAGGCCGTGACCGGAAGGTTCGAGAATCTTCATCAGCGTGCCGGAGCCGGAGTCGGAGGTTGCAGAGGAGCCGACGGCCGGATCGAGTGATCCGGCGCTCGAGCCGATGTCTCCGGCTGTTCGGGTGGGGGATTCGAGGGCAATGTCGGCGTGAGCGGGGCCGGCGGCGGCGATGGCCCCCGCCAGGGCGAGGGTCGCCAGTCCTGCTCGGAGGGTGCGCTTGTGGATGGCCATGCGGGCAGGCTATTTGAAATCTGAATACTTCAGATTGGATTGGGGCCCATAGTTTTCGGGGCAGCGCCGAACTCGGCCTCGGCGGCGCGGCGCTGTCTCCAGGCGCGTCGACACCTTGTGCACGGGCCGTCTCGCGAGGAATCGAACGGTGGTGAGCGGATCACGTTCCTACGCTGCGCCGCCCGTTGCAACGGGCGGTAGTGCGCGAGAGGCTCGTTATCATCCTGCCGCTCAGTCGGTTTCGTCCGGCGGTGACAGCCGACCGGCCAGGCGGCGGCATGCCGCCGCCAGTTCGGGTGGGCGGAGTTCGGTGAAGTCGGCGTCGAAAGTCGCCAGAATCCCGGCTATTCCGGCCCAGGACCAGGCACCGAGGGTGAGGCGACAGGTCCCCGCCTGATCAGGGCCACCGACACGACCATCGGCGCGGCGGCGACCACCGCGATCAGCCCGGTGCTCGCCGCGCTCACCCGCCTGCGCCGCTGACCGGCTCGCAGCGAAGCGGCCGGTCGGCGGATTCCACGTGGAGGTCATCGGCGGTCAGGCGTCCCGGCCGGCGAAGTCGAACGAGCCGCCGTCGATGCCCCAGGAGATGATGCGCTCGGGGTGGATCCGGATGATCGCGCGTTCCTGGTGCGGGAAGGGCGGTTCCTGATCGTCGAGGGCCTGCGCCGTGCCGCGGATCTCGACGCCGCGAATCGCGTAGGGCTCCCAGGAGACCTGCTGATCGATCACGAACGAAACCCGGCTGCCCGCTTCGACATTGCGGTACTTGCGGCTGGGACGCATCCGCATCCCGCCGATGTCGATGGTCCCGTCAACATTGATTCGATAGCCGGTCGGATTGTTCTGCACGGTGCCGTCGGGCGCCACCGTGGCCAGTCGGCCGATTCCGGCTTCGGCGAGGAACTGCTGCTCGTTGCTGGTGAAAGTCATGACTGATACTCCTGATCGAATCGTGCTGGATGTGGCGAAAAGCGCAGGTGCGAAAGGTGTTCGGTGGAAAGCGGGGATCAGAACTGGATCAGCGCGACGCACAGTCCGGCGACGGCGATGAACTGCAGCGTCACGCGGTACTTCAGCATGCTGTCCCACTTGTCCTGCAGTGCACGGGCATTGGCCGGGATGATGCCGCTCAGCGCGGCCGCGGTCTGCTGGGTGTTGATCGGCTTGGCGACGCCGACGTAGAGGGCCAGCCAGGTCAGCAGCGCGGCCACCGTGACACCGGCTCCGATCGCCGCGCCGGTCTGCCCGGCCAGCACCGCGATCACCAGCGTCAGCACCGCCGCGATCACGCCACCCGCGCCGACCACCGGCATGCGCCGGTCACCGTAGTAGTGGCCCCACCCCGCGCTCAGGGTGACCGTCGCATCGTCGAGCTTGCGGTAGACCGCCCGGGTGATCACCGCGGCGCACACGTCGGTGCCGTAGACGACGGCATTGGCGAGAACGGCGGCGAGGGCGACCAGTTGTCCGGTGAGGATGAGCATTTCGAGTCCCTTGTCTCTAAGTTCTAGCGGCGCTAGGTGTTGAAGCAAAGCTAACATGGTGCCGCTAGCTTGTCTAGCGCTGCTAGAAATTGGAGCGTGACCACCGCGCCGGGAGTGGAGCGACCTGCCGCTATCGTCGGAACGACCATCGGAGATTCCGAGACTTCGGGACGTGTGGAACGGAAGTCAGATGACCGAAGCGAGTTCGACCATGCAGTCCGCGGCGGGAACTCGGCTCAATCGCAAGGGGCGCGAGACCCGGCAGCGGCTGCTCGACATCGCCATCGACTGCCTGGCGCAGGGCGGTGGCGAACCGCTGTCGGCTAACCGGGTCGCTCGCGCGGCGGGGGTCAGCTGGGGCACCCTCAAGCATCAGTTCGGCGACATCGATGGACTCTGGGCCGCCGTGCTCGTCGAACTGACCGACCGCACCGGCGCGAACAGTCCCGAGACCTGGCCCCGGGCAACGGGATCCGTGCGGGACCGGGTGTGGGAGATGGTCGATGCCGTGTGGGCCATCCTGGACACGCCCGAGGGGCGGGCGGTCGAGGCGCTGCGCGGCGGGCTGCCCACCGGCGGGCGCGAGCGCGCCGAGACCTACCCGCTGACCACGGCGGCCCTGGCCGGCTACGAGAACGCCTGGCTGCGGGCCTTCGAATACTTCCTGGCGGATCTGCCGCTGGACCCGGCCCGGGTGCATCGGGTGCAGGCCCTGATTCCCATGGCCATGCGCGGCATCAATAACGAGCGTGAGCTGTCCTCGCCCGCGGAACTGGCCGAATCCCGCCACTGCCTGGTCGACTCGATGGCCCTCTACCTGCGGTGACAACCATTCTTTGAGAACCCTCGTTGACAATTGCGAAGGGGAGGTCCACTGTTACCCCCAGCTTTCGTGATCCCGTCAGGAGTGATCCATGTCTCCGTCTTCCGATGATCAGGGCATGCGCCTGCAGCGCAGCAGCCGCGACACCGCGGCCCTGATTCCCCGCCTCACCGCCTGGCTGGCGACGCAACTACCCGGGGGCGCCGACCCCGTCCTCACCCTCGGGTCCGGCATCGACAGCAACGGCATGTCGGCCGAGACGCTGACCCTCACGCTGAACTGGCAGGACGACGGTGCGGCCCGGACCGCCGAACTGATCGCCCGGGTCGCGCCCGCCCCCGGCGACTTCCCGGTCTACGAGCACTACGACCTGCCGGGCCAAGCCGAGGTCATGCGCATCGTGGCCGCCGCGACCGACGTCGAGGTCCCGCGGGTGCGCTTCCTCGAGCCGACGGGCGCCGTGCTGGGCACACCGTTCCTGCTGATGGATCGCGTCGAGGGCCTGGTGCCGCCGGATGTCATGCCGTACACCTTCGGCGGCAACTGGCTGTTCGACGCCGAACCCGAACAGCAGCTGCGGGTGCAGGAGAGCACCGTCGAGACGCTCGCGAAACTGCACGCGATCCCGGACGCCGCGAACACGTTCGGGTTCCTGGATCCCGAGTACGCCGGTGCGAGCGTGCTCGAGCGCAATCTGAACCGCGCCCGCGCCTGGTACGAGTTCTCCGTCCGCGACACCGGCCCGTCGCCGCTGGTGGAGCGAATCCTGACCTGGCTCGGCGCGAACCTGCCCGAGCCCGGCTCGTACGACACCGTGCTGTCCTGGGGCGATGCCCGGCTGGGCAACTGCATGTACCGGGACTTCGAACCGGTCGCGGTCCTGGACTGGGAAATGGCGACGATCGGCCCGCGCGAGCTCGACGTCGCCTGGATCACCTTCGGGCACCGCGTCTTTCACGGCATTGCGCAGAACTTCGGTTTCCCGGGCATGCCGGACTTCATGCGCGAGGAGCAGGTGCGCGCGAGCTACGCGCGCTGCGCGGGCGTCGAACTCGCCGACCTCACCTGGTACACGATGTTCGCCGCCCTGAACTACGCCGTCGTCTTCTTGCGCGCGGGTGGCCGCCAGATCCACTTCGGCGAGATGGAACGCCCCGCGGACATCGAAGTGGTGCTGCACCACCGCGCCATCGTCGAAGAACTGCTCGCCGAACTCGGCGCCTGAGCCTCATCCTGTCGAAAACCATTGGGAAAGTAACACTCTCGTGAGCGATCAACTGAACGAACTCGCCTACTACTGCATCACCCGGCACCCCGCCGACGCCCGCGTGCTGCTGCCCGAAGCGCGCGACGCCGAACGACTCGGCCTGGGGTCGTGCATGATCGGCGAGCGGATGACCGTCAAGGACTCCGCCGTGCTGTCCGGCGGACTCGCCGGGTGCACCACCGACCTCGGCATCGCCGCCGCGGCGACCAACCACCACACCCGGCACCCGATGGTGACCGCGACCATGGGCTCGACCATGCAGGCCATCACCGAGGGCCGGTACGCCATGGCCTTCGGCCGCGGCATGGCCGCGAACTGGAAGGCGATCGGCCTGCCCGTCGTCACCGAGGCGGCGATGCGCGATTTCGTCGGCATCCTGCGCCGGCTCTGGAACGGCGAGACGATTCTGAATCACGATGGGCCTGCCGGTAAATGGCCCGTGCTGTACCACCAGAACGGACTCGACGAGGCCCCGCCGATCGGATTCGTCGCGGTCGGCCCCAAAACCCTCGAACTCGCCGGGGAGATCGGCGATTTCGTCGTCCTGCACACCTTCTTCTCCGACGAGGCCACCGCCAATTCCGTTGCGGCGGTGCGGCGCGGCGCCGAACGCGCGGGCAAGGACCCGGACAGCGTCCGCATCTGGTCCTGCCTGGCGACCGCGAGCGACGCCCTCTCCGCGGAGGATCAGCTGCGCCGCCGCACCGGCCGCCTGGTCACCTACCTCCAGGCCTACGCCGACATCCTGATCAGCGCCAACGGCTGGGATCCCCAGGTGTGGGAGCGAATTCGCGCCACCCAGCTGTTCCAGGACGCCGCGGCCGCCGGCCCCATCGACGCCTCCGCATCGGTCGAGGTCCTCGAACAGTTCGACGCCCTGATCCCCGACGAATGGCTGGCCTCGGCCGCCTACGGCAGCCCGGAACAGTGCGTGCGCAAGATCTCCCGCGAATACGACCTCGGCTGCCACTCGGTGATCATGCACGGCGCGAGCCCGCACGAACTGGCCTCGGTCGTGGAGAACTACCGCGCCAACCGGCCCGAACTGCCCCGCGCGGTCGCCGCCAACCCGGGCAAGTTCGCCTGAATCGGGGGGATCTCGCCCGGGATCGGGCGACCTCCGCCGATCCCGGCGAGCCCCCGGGTTCGACCTTGACCTCGACCGCACTCGAGGTTCTACGGTCGATTCCATGATCGCAACGCTCTCGCCCGCCCAGCTCGAATACCTCGGCGGCCAGCGGCTCGGCCGGCTCGCCACCGTGCGCCCGGACGGGTCGCCGCAGAACAACCCGGTGGGATTCCGCTACAACGCGGACCTCGGCACCATCGACATCGCCGGGTACAACATGGGCGCTTCGCAGAAGTTCCGGAACCTCGCCGGGGAGGAGCGGGTCTCGTTCGTGGTCGACGACGTGCCCTCGGTGAATCCGTGGACCGTGCGGTGTCTCGAAATCCGCGGCACCGCACAGGCTTTGCGGGACGTCGACACCTACGCGCCGGGTACCCCGCGCGAACTCATCAGGATCACCCCCGAGCGGATCATCGCCTTCGGCATCGAATGAGGATGCCGCCCGGGGCGATGCCGTCTCGGCGCGGGTGAACAGCGGTGCGCCCCTTGCGAAGACAAT
>NZ_JBEXUS010000157.1:0-14103 GCF_040614455.1 Nocardia sp. NPDC005978 | reverse complement strand
GCGCCACCTCGTGTGGCGCGCCGTCTACGACTGCCCTGACAGGATGGAGGTTCCCGCATGCCGCTCGAAGTCGGCACGCTCGCACCGGACTTCACGTTGAAGGACCAGAACAACCAGGAAGTCTCCCTGTCCGACTACCGCGGCAAGAAGAACGTCCTGGTGGTCTTCTACCCCCTCGCCTTCACCGGCATCTGCCAGGGTGAGCTGTGCAAGGTCCGCGATGAGCTCCCCAAGTTCCAGAACGACAACGCCGAGATCCTGGCGATCTCGGTGGGCCCCCCGCCGACCCACAAGATCTGGGCCGCGGAACAGGGCTACACGTTCCCCCTCCTATCCGACTTCTGGCCGCACGGCGCGGTGGCGACCGCCTTCGGCGTCTTCAACGAGAAGTCCGGCTACCCGAACCGCGGGACGTTCGTGATCGACAAGGACGGCGTGGTCCGTTTCTCGGAGATGAACGGCCCCGGCGAGGCCCGTGACCAGCAGGCTTGGGAGAAAGCCCTCGCCGCGCTAGATTCATAACCCGTCGCCCGGTTTTCGTCGGCGCGACACCGGCCCCGGTTTCGACCGGGATCGTCGGGGCGTATAGCTCAGCGGTAGAGCTCTGGTTTTACACACCAGCGGTCGGGGGTTCGAAACCCTCTGCGCCCACATGTCGGACAGGCACCCGAGTGGTGCCTGTCTTTTTATTGGCCGGTCTCCGCCAACCTTCTCCCTCTTTCTGGCTTGGGTCGATTAGTATGCATTTCGTTGGCTACAAGCCAACTATTTGCATACTCTTCGAGAGGTTGCGTCGGTGAACCAGCGTCGTGGTGCGCAGTTGCCCAGCGAGGTTTGGCACCGCCCGCTGCGTACGGTACGGCCACAGGATCTGGCGGGGGTCTATGCGCAACCGCGGCCGGAGATCGCGCGGCTCGTCGAGCAGGGTGCGCTGCATCGGGTGGCGCACGGCTACTACGTTGTCGTTCCGCCCGAATATGTTGGGCGGAACTGGTTGCCGGGGCTCGAGGCGGCCGCAGCCGGCATCGCCTCGTCGATCTACGGGGCGGATCGGGCCGTTGTGATGGGGATCAGTGCGGCGCGGCTGCTCGGAGCAATACCCCGGGCCCTGGCCACCGCGGTGCTGGCGGTGCCTGGCCAGCATCGTCCGATCGTCTTGGCCGATCGTCCCGCGCAGGTTCGTTTCGTTCGGCGCGATACCGATGTGCTCGACGCCGAGCGGGTGGAAACTCCGCTGGGCGCCACGCTGGTCACCACGCCGGAGCAGACCGTGCTTGATCTTGCCCACCGTCCCGGGCTCGGCAATGCGGAGACGGAGGTTCGATCGGCGATCGCGACACTCTATCTCCGCAGTGATCCGGTGCGGCTTGCCGAACTCGCGGCGGATCAGCGACTGGGCGCCGCGCTGCGGCGGGTGCGAAGTGCGGTGGAAGCGTGAGCATCGAGGAATTCGACAGGGTCGCGGCACAATTCGGAGTCGCTCCCGAACAGGTCGAGCGCGATCACCTGATCTCCCATCTACTGGCCGCAATCAGTCGAGGGTTTCGCGAGCGGGTGCACTTCATCGGTGGAACCGCGCTTGCGCGTACACATCTGGTCGCCGGCAGGCTCAGCGAGGACATAGACCTTGTCGCACTGGCTAATCGGAGCGTGCTCGCCGCCGAACTCGACGCCGCGTTGCCCCGGGCGGTCGCGCGGACGTTCGGCCGGCTGGAATGGGCGCCGTCGCTCAGTGCGGTTCCGGACACCGGAGCCGCGAATCTCCGTTCGGCGTCGGGTATCTCGGTCAAGATCCAGTTGCTCTCGGCGCAAGGCAGGACGGTCTGGCCGACCGAGTTACGCGAGCTGGAGCAGCGTTACGGCGACGCTCCCGCCGCGGCGCTGCACGTCCCGACCCTGCCCGCTTTCGCAGCGGGAAAGACCGTG
Organism: Nocardia sp. NPDC005978; assembly: GCF_040614455.1. NCBI lineage: Bacteria > Bacillati > Actinomycetota > Actinomycetes > Mycobacteriales > Nocardiaceae > Nocardia > Nocardia sp. NPDC005978. The sequence goes on along the minus strand of NZ_JBEXUS010000157.1, from coordinate 12,177 downwards.
ACGTGGCACGACCGCCGGGCCTCCCGCGACCTCTGGGACCTGTGGGCGCTGAACAATATTGACGCGATCGACGATGCCGCAGGTGAGTTGTACAGACGCTACGGCCCGACCAACCGTCTGCCCTCGCCGGAATTGTTCGCCCGTGCGCCGGACGGTGACGACTGGAACACTCAACTGGCAGGCCAGACCCGTCTGGAGATCACTGCGGAAACCGCCCTCGCCGTTGTCCGAGAAGCGTGGGCGAGGGTCGGGTAGCGCTGCAGTATTCGGATCCGCGGGCGGGGGTGCGCTCTGAACCGGAACCCCGTCCGTCGAGCGGGCAGGATCGTGGAGACCTGACCTGACACGTCGGGCCGGGGCACAGGTGTGCCCCGGCCCGACATGGCTGCGGAAAGCGGGGGACTACGCCGTCCGAGCGCACATCCCGTTCAAAACCACCACCGCCTGGCCGACCATCGAGTTGTCGCGGCTCTGGAGGGCGTCGGCGTAGGCGTCGATCGCGGCGTCCACGTCGCCGGTCGCCTCGATCGCGCGGAGGCGGGTCGCGGCGTCGTCGAGCTCGTAGGGGCGGGGGCCGAGGGAGCTGTAGCTGTTGATGACGTCGGCCGCGGCCAGGCAGGCGGGGTCCATCGCGGAGGCGGTGCCGGTGGGGGCCACCAGGATCGCGGACGCGGCGCCTACGGTCAGGAGGGTGGCGGAGAAAATCTTGCGCATTCGTTCACTCCAAGCGGTTGTGTTCGGTTTGCGGGATCGAGTCTGCCCGATGTGCTCGTGAACACGATCAGGCCCCTTGGAAGATCTCCGCGCGACTGTGAGTGTTACGCGGGGGCAGCGGAGTTCGGTTGTTCGGTGGAACAATCGAGGGGTGTCGTCGATTCGAGCTATTCAAGAACTGGCGGACGTGAAAGACCCCGCGTGGCCCGAGCTTCGGGAACTGGTGAGGTGGGCTACCGTCCCCGTGACCGTGCTGCCGCCGGACCCGGAACGGGCTCGCGACACCTTGATTCGCTTGCAGGTCACCGCACGTTCGACCCTCGGCGCGCTCGCGCTCAACACCGGAGGCATCCTGGTCGACTACGGCTGGTTGCGCATACTCGGCGGCGGCAGCGCGGAACTGCCCGACCTGGCCACCTCCAACGGCGTGCGCCGGCCCGGTGAGCTGCCGACCGACGCGCTGATCGTCGCCGTGGACGTGCTCGGCGGCCGCTTCGCGGTCAACGGCGGCGAATTGCCCGGCGAGCCAGGGGAAGTCTGCTATTTCGGTCCCGACACCCTGGCGTGGAATCCCATCGGATTCGGCCATTCGGCGTTCGTGCACTGGGCACTCGGCGGCGGAACGGCGGAGTTCTACGAGGATCTGCGCTGGCCGGACTGGCACTACGAAATCCGCACACTCACCCTGGGACAGGGGATTTCGGTCTACCCGCCGCTCTGGACGGTCGAGGGCAGGACCGATATCGGCGCCGCCAGCAGATGCGCAGCGCCCATGTCGGAGGTCATCGCCCTGCTGGTCGCCACCGCCAAGACCCTGCACTGAGGCACGCGAGACTCGAAAACCCGGGCCGCGCCCGGGTTTTCGAGGATGACGTCAGCGGGTGACGATGGTGGCCGAACCGTGGCCGAACAGGCCCTGGTTGACCGCGATGCCCGCCTTGGCGTTCTCGACCTGCCGCCCGTCCGCCTGACCGCGCAGCTGCCAGGTGAGCTCGCAGATCTGGGCGATGGCCTGGGCCGGGATGGCCTCACCGAAGCAGGCCAGGCCGCCGCTGGGGTTCACCGGGATGCGACCGCCCAAAGTGGTTGCCCCACTGCGCAGCAGCTGCTCCGCACCGCCCTCTTCGCAGAGCGCGATGTCCTCGTACCAGTCCAGCTCGAGCGCGGTGGACAGGTCGTAAACCTCTGCGAGCGAGAGATCTTCGGGTCCGAGCCCGGCTTCCTCGTACGCGGCGTGCGCGAGGGAGGACCGGAAGGTGCGGGACGGCGGCTCGACCGCCACGGCCGAATCGGTCGCGAAGTCGGGCAGATCCAGCACCGTCTTGGGGAAGGTCGGGGTGACCGTGGACAGCGCCTTGATCCGCACCGGATCCGCGATGCCGTGCCGGCGGGCGTAGTCCATGGAGGTCAGGACCAGGGCCGCGCCGCCGTCGCTGGTGGCGCAGATGTCGAGCAGGCGCAGCGGATCCGAGACGATGGCCGAGGCCGCGATCTCCTCCGTCGACACCTCTTTGCGGTAGCGCGCGTTGGGGTTGTTCAACCCGTGCTTGGCGTTCTTCACCTTCACCGCGGCGAAGTCGTCCAGGGTCGCGCCGTGCAGCGCCATGCGGCGGCGGGCGTAGAGCGCGAAGTAGATGGGGTTGGTCGCGCCGAGCAGGTGGAAGCGCAGCCAGTCCGGGTCGTCGCGGCGTTCGCCGCCGACCGGCTGGAAGAAGCCCTTGGGGGTGGTGTCCGCGCCGATGACGAGTGCGACCTCGGTCAGTCCGGCCAGGATCTGGGCGCGGGCGTTGGCGATGGCCTGCGCGCCGGAGGCGCACGCGGCGTAGCTGCTCGAGATCTGCGCACCCGACCAGCCCAGCGCCTGGGCGAAGGTCGCGCCCGAAACGAATCCGGGGTAGCCGTTGCGGATGGTGTCCGCGCCCGCGATGTAGCCCACGTCCTGATGGCTCACCCCGGCGTCGGCGAGCGCCGCGCGCGCGGCGACCAGGCCGTATTCGACGAAGTTGCGGCCCCATTTGCCCCACGGATGCATACCCGCGCCGAGGACCGCGATGTCGCGATTCGTGTCAGTCATTGACCGGCCTCCACATCCACACCGTGCGCTCCGCTTCCTCGTCCTCGTACAGCGTGCCGATGGTGAGTTCCACCGGCATGCCGACGGCCAGGTCGTCGACCGTGAAACTGCGGTCGACCTGGCCGAGGATCACCATCTTCTCGACCTCGAGCTCCACCGCCGCGACGACGTAGGGCACGAACGGGTCGGGTGAGACGTAGGGCGCGGGCGGCTTGTACCGGGCGTCGGCGTACGACCAGATGCGGCCGCGCGTGGAAAACAGGTACTCGGCGAGCTCGGTGCCGTCGTGCGGACCGGAGCACTGCGGGTTACGGCAGGCCAGGGTGTTCTTCGGGAAGTACGGTGTGCCGCACTCGTTGCACCGGGTTCCCTGCAGACGCACCTGACCGTCATCCGCAGTGAACCAGTCGGCCACGGCGGGGCGTTGTTCTTTCTGCACAAGCCGACGGTATAGGAACACGTTCTATTTTGGGAGGGGGAATCTGTTCCGCGCCCGCGTACGCGCGGGTACGGTGAAAGCGGCCAGAGGATACGACGCGTCCTCGCCCGGACCTGGAGTACCACAACGTGATGGGCACCAAAGCTATTGATCCGCAATCGATCCGCAACGTCACCGTCGTCGGTGACCCGGACGAGACAGGCCGGGTGGTTCACCACCTGCTGCGCCGCTCCGGCAAACCCCGGACCAGCACGGAACCTGTTATTCACTGGGCGCCGGGGCGGGCCGAGCACACCATCCGGGTAGCTGAGCTCTCGAGCCGCGCGCCGCTCGCGGAACTGGAACGCGAGATCCGGGTGGCCGACGGGCTGGTCTTCGTCGTACACGCCGGTCGCCGTGGCGGACCTCGTCTGGAGACCCTGCTGCGCGTCGCCGACGATCATCAGGTGGCCCGGCTCTGCCTGATCACCGGCCTGGACGATCCCGGCGCCGACTTCGACCGCTGCGTGCGCACGATCGCCGAGACCCGGGGCGCGACCCCGCTCCCGTTGCAGATTCCGATCGGCTCGGGCGCGGCGTTCGGGGGCGTCATCGATCTCGTGCAGATCCTGGCCCTGCAACCCCTGGCCGCCGAGCTCTACGGCCCGCACTGGCACCTGGCCGAGAACCGCTACCGGGCACTGGTGGACACGGTCCTGGACCACCCCGTCCCCGGCCCGCATCCCGGTGAACTCCCGCTGAACCAGTTCCACCACCGGGTCCGCCGCCGCACCCGGATCGGCGATCTCGTGCCGATCCTGTGCAGCGCCGCCCCCAAGAGCAACGACACCGCCCCGCTCCTGGACGCGATGGTCCGGTACCTGCCTTCCCCGCTGGACGTGTGCCAACCCGAACACGCGCTGGATTACTGACCGGGTGGCCCCCCACCGTGCCGGTCGCCGAGCGCAAGCCTGTCTGCGCGAGAAAGTACGCCACCTGCGAAAGGTGAAGCGCGGGTTCAACGCTGATACGCGGGCGGGATCGGGTCCGGCAGCGCGCAGCGGGCCAGTTCGTGTTCGGGGACGCGGTCTATGCGGTAGGCGGCGTAGTCGAAGGCGTGGGTGAGGTTGCGCAGGAAGCGGTCCCGGGTCAGTGGGGCCCGGGTGGAAGCCAGGAGGTCCCTGGTCTCGGGGCAGGTCAGGGCCGTGTGGATGCGGGTCACCCAGTCCTCGCCGATGTAGTCAGGCAGGGCGGGATAGCGGTCGGCCGCGCCGGAATCGGCTATGACCCAGTCGGTGTCGAGGTTCTTGTCGTGGCCGATGCGGGCGTCGGGGAACCGGAAGCTGTGTGCGGCCAGGGGATAGGCCAGGCCCATGGGATCCAGGACGCGGACGTGCAGCGGGGTGTTCATGCTGATCATGCCGAGGTTGATGAAGTAGACCGTGTGGGGCGCGGGCGGATCGGCCGCGGGCGGGATGACCTGCCAGGTCCAGACGGGGGTGTTGACGAGCAGGCCGCCGCCGGGGGTGTTCGCGATGTCGCGGAGCATGGCGCGGATCCGTGGGTAGCCCAGGTAGTCCTCGGCTCGGATCGGGTGCGCGCGGCCGGTGGTCCGGATGTAGTAGCCGCGTTCGTCCGCGATGCCGGCGGCGGTGATCCGGTTGGGAGTGTCGATCGCGGTGACTCCGGCGGCGAGCGAAGCCCAGCCGATCGTCCCGATCAGTGTGGCCCGGAGGGCGATTGTCGCGAATCGTGTTCTTCCGAGCCGTGTTCGTCGATCTCCGTCGCCGATTGAATCAGCTTGGGCGACAAGGATTGTGCCGGGCAGCGCCGCGACCGGTAGCAGCGCGCAGAACAGCGCGGGCAGCAGCATGCGACCGTGCATGAAGTCGCCGCCGACGCGAATCTCGTAGCCGGTCAGCAGGATCGAGCCGGCCACCATGACGCTCACCACGGCCCCGGGACCGCGCAGCCGCCGCCTTACGCCGCGCAGGAGCTCGGCCGGCCGCACACCGGCCGGAGCGGATTCCACCCGGGCTTTTCCGTCACCGGTCCGGGCCGAGTACACCAGGATCAACCCCGCCGCGCCCAAGAGCAGCAGCGGAACCCAGAGCCGGTACGGTCCCGTGAAGTCCCACAGATACAGCAGCCCCTGCCGCCACTTCGCCCCGCTCGCATCCTTGGCGACCGCCGTATTCGGGTACGGCAGCGCGTAATAGCCCATCCGCCACACCTGGTGCGCCACCGGCGCCAGCCCGGCCGCCGCGACGATCAGTGACCGGAAAGCCCACGGCCGCAACGCTGTTCCCGGTGTTGCTGCGCCGCAGATCACGAGCAGGCTCGCCGCGCCGATCACGGTGAGTTCCGGCCGGATCAACGGTGCGAGGCCCGCGACGAACGCGAGGGCGAGCACCCCGGCGGCGCCTGGCCGCGCCGCCCGGCACCAGCGCGTCAGCCCCCACCACAGCACCGCCAGCCAGCAGATGACCAAGCTCGATTCCAGCCCGGAGGTGGCGTAATCGCGGGCAGGCGGCACCGCGATGTAGACGAGAATCCCCGCGGGGAAGAGCAATCGGGATCGACCCCACAGGCGTGCGGTGCCCAGCATGGCGAACACGACCGCCGCCGCCGACAGCGTCAGCGCCACGCCCACTGCCACGTATTCCATTCGCGCACCGGTTAATTCGGTGCAGAACGCGAGCAGATACGTCCACGCGGTGCTGGTGTTCACCTCGACCCGCTCACCCGCGTTGAAGACCGGCCCGTTGCCCGCCAGTAGATTTCGCACGGTCCGCAGGACGGTCAGCCCGTCGTCGGCGATCCAGCGCCGCTCCCACCCGCCCAGCACGAAAAGCGCTGCGGTGAGGCATGTTCCACCGAGGAGGACGAGATGTGACAGCCGGGCGCGCGACCGGTCCCGCTCGGGCGCGGAATTCGATGCCGGCGCACGTTCGAGGGTCAGCGTCACCGGACGAGCCCTGCCTCGCCGACCGGGGGCAAGTTCCCCCGATGGTGCGCCACACCCGCGGACCGGATGGCGCCGGGCAGCCGGAAGCGGCAGCTCATGAGATCCCCCTCGTCATTCGTATGCGATGCTAATGAGATCCCGCGCGCGCTACCACCCGCCGATATCAGGGGCTGTCGCGCCGCGCCCGTGCCCCGGAGAGACCGGCCGCGAAGCCGCCCGCCCCTCGCGGTCCAGCCGCCCGCCCCACGATCGGCGGCCGCGTACTCCGCCCGCGGCTGCCGCCTGCTCCGGCACCGGACGTGCGGGCGGTGTCGATCGCGGGTTCGCCCTCGAGACCGGGCACCGAGGCAGGTGCGCTACCCGCACCCGTCGACCGACCGCCGTTCCCGAATACGCGGCCGGGGCACCGTAGTCGCCGTCCGCTCGCCGTCCGCACATCCCGCCGACCGGCCCACCCTCGATCGCCCGCGGTTAGCGAAGCGTGTCTCCCCGCTTTGCCGCGCAACCCCGATTACCGTCCTCCCAATGCGTCGAGTCCTGCTCGTCCTGTCCGCCGCGATGATGTTCGCGGGCGTCGTGCACACCCCCGCGGCCGCCGATCCGGGTGGCTGGCAGCGGGCGCTCGACGACATCGTCGCCGGCGGCGCGGCCGGGGTGCAGGCGCACGTCGAGACGCCGGCCGGCCCGTGGGACGGCACGGCCGGGGTGGTGCGCCTCGGCGGCGGCGAGCCGATTCCGGCGGGTGCCCGGTTCCGGATCGGGAGCATTACCAAGACCTTCACCGCCACCGCGCTGCTGCAACTCGTCGGCGAGGGCCGCATCGGTCTCGACGACGGGGTTGCCGGGTGGCTGCCCGAGTACGGCTTCGACCCCCGGATCACGGTGCGGACGGTCCTGGCCCAGACCAGCGGGCTGCCCGACTACCTCAACGGCGGGTCGGGTTACGCCCCGCTGGTGGGTGATTCGCTCGGCGATATTCGCCGCACCTGGCAGCCGTCGGAGTTCGTGCACTGGGCCACCGACAAGCCGCTGGAGTTCGCGCCCGGCAGCGCCTGGGCGTACTCGAACACCAATTACATCGTCGCGGGCATGCTGATCGAGAAGGCGTCGTGGCTGCCCTATCACGTCAACATCTACACCCGGATCACGCTGCCGCTGCTCATGTTGAGCACCGGGGTGCCGCAGACCTTCGACCGGGTGCTCGGCCCGCACGCGCACGGCTACTACGACTACGGCGGCGGCCTGCTCGACGTCACCGACCAGAACCCCTCGTACGTGTGGGCGGCGGGCGGAATCGTCTCCTCCACCAGGGATCTCAGCACCTTCTTCGCCGGCCTGCTGGGCGGAAGGCTGCTGGCGCCGCATCTGCTGGCCGAGATGCGCGCGTTCCGGCACGTGAACGACACCTATGACTACGGGCTCGGGCTGTACGAGTTCCGGCTCGGCGACGGCTGCGTGGGGCAGGGTCACACCGGCTATGTGAACGGGTTCGGCTCGCGCGCCCTGCGCAGTCCGGACGGTCGCTACAGCATCTCGCTGTCGATCACCGATGCCGCCGGTGACTTCTCCGGGCCGGTGCGCAGGCTCGTCGAATCGGTCATGTGCCGGAGCTGAGCGCGGATCAGCAGGCCTTGCCCGCGGTCTCCGAACTCAATTCCGCCAGGAGCGCCTGAATCGCGGGACTCGAGTCCGCGCTACATCGCCATGCCGCGTACACCTCGCGCTTGGGCGGGCGCCGCAGCAGCCGCGGCACCAGTTCCTCGCCCATCGGTGGCCGGGCCAGCCGCGGAATCAGCGCGATGACCTGCCCGGAGGCGACCAGCGACAGCTGCGTGGCGAAATCGTCGATGAGGTGCCGGACGTCGGGATCCTCGCGGGCCTCGGCGAACAGCCGCCGGAACCACTGGTGGCACACCGATCCCGGCGGGCTGGTGACCCAGGCGTGCCCGGCGAGGTCGGCGCAGGTGAGCGGTCGATCGAGCCGGGCGAGCGGATGCGTGCGCGCCATGACGACGTCGCCGAGGTCGGTGTACACCAGCCGCTGGGTGAGTGAGGACGGCAGCGCCGCGGACAGTCCGTCCGCGTCGTGCACGAGCGCCAGATCCGCGGTGCCCGCGTCCACGCTGTGCAGCGCGCGGTCGGGATCCTGCTCGGTGATCCGCACCTGGACATCCGGATAGCGCGCGGACAGCCGCGCGATGGTCGGCGCGAGCAGCCCGCGAATGGCGGTGGAGAACGCCACCACGCGCAGGGTCCCGGTGGGCTCGCCCTGGGAAACCAGCTGGGCCGCGGCCACGCAGCGCTCCAGCGCCTGGAAGACCTCCGGCGCGGAATCGACGATGACCTGACCGGCCGGTGTCAGCACGACCTTGCGCCCCGCGGGCGCGAGCACCGCGACCCCGAGTTGACGCTCGAGCCGCTTGATCTGCTGGGAAACCGCCGAGGCGGTGAATCCGAGTTCCTCGGCGGCCTGCGCCAATGTCCCCAGGTCAGCCACCGATCGCAGCGCTCGCAATGCTCCGACGTCAATCATGAAGGCAGACTACGGGATTCCAGTAAGAAAGCATTGCTGGACCGAAATCGCCGGGCCGGGGCAAGATTCCAGCCATGATCGCGGACCACCATCGAGCCGAACAGCCCTCGGCGCCGATCACACGATGGTGACCCCGATCCAGCCCGCTGGCGCGCTCGGCGCGTGCGGCCACGACGATCTCGTGCGCCGCATTCACTGATCCGACCGCCACGGTGGTGTCCATCGATGTACCCACCTGAACCCTCTCAGCGCTCGTCCCCGTTTCGACCGCGGTAACCGCAGCACCGCGTCGAGCCCGGGCCGGCCGCTCGATGAATGCTGTCCGCCAGGTGCCGGGACCCGCTCTCCCACCTGACACCATGTAACAGAGAGAGTCCTGATCAGTGGTTATCGCCCCATGGGTTGACTTCTTGACGCGCTGGAACGACGGCGCGGTGACTCCCGGCGAGCTCACCGACTGGCAGACCGACGCGCTGCGGAACGTGCTGGGCCACGTCGCGGACAAGTCGCCCTTCTACCGCCGCCGCCTGGCCGGCGCGGACCTCGACATCGGGGAGCTGGGCGACCTGGCGCGCATCCCCTACACGACCAAGGATGATCTGCGGGAGGCCCTGCAGGACATGCTGTGCGGGTCCATCGCCGATGCCGCGTTCTACTTCGAGACCACCGGCACCACCGGCAGGCCCACCCCCTGCCCGCGCGCCGAGATCGACTTCCACCTCAACTGGCTGCCCCTGGCCCACGCCTTGGAAAAGGTTGTGCACCAGCACTTTCCCGAGGGCGGCGAGCGTCCGGTGCTGGCCGTGATCGCGCCCAACGACGTGCATTCGGCCTGCCTGAGCCTGTCCTACGCCGCCAGGCACGTGGGCATCACCAAGCTGGATCTGTTCCCGGTCTCACCCACCCTCGGCTTCGCCCGCTTCTTCGAGGTGCTGGTCGAACTCGGCGTGAACATGCTCTACTGCTCGCCCGGACTGCTCATGGCGCTGGCGGAGATGAGTTCGGCCTACGGGGTGGAGGTGCCGGAGGATCTGGCCGTCAAGGTGCTGCTCACCACCGGTGAGATGTGCACGGATAACATGCGCGAACTGCTGGCGCAGACCTGGCAGGCCGCGGCCTACAACTTCAACTACGGGTCGCAGGAGGCCGGTGCGCCGGCCGCCACCCGGCCCGACGGCTCGGTGGTGATCATCGAACCGACCTACCTGCTCGAGGTCCTCGACCTGGACACCGAGCTCACCCTGGGCTTCGAGGGATACGGCGAACTCTGCCTGACCTCGCTGGTGCCCGGTCTCAAACCGCTCATCCGCTACCGGACGGGCGATCTGGTCCGCATCACCCCGGACGGCGCCGGGCACCGCACCCTGCAGGTGCTCGGGCGGGTCAAGGACATGACCGAACTCGGGGGCGTCAAACGCAGCGCCGCCGAGATCGACACCGCGATCCTGGCCGATCCCGAGCTCATCTACGGCTACGACCTGGACGTGTTCGCCCAGGACGGGCAGGACCGGCTGCGCGTGCGGCTCAAGGCCAAAGAGGGCGCGGACCACGAGCGGCTCAAGGCGCTGGTGGCCGAGCGCCTGACCGTCGCCTTCGGGATCGGCGTGGAGGTCGGGATCCATCCGCTGCTGGATCTCAAGAGCACCACCGGGGGCTGGGTGAGCTGGAAAACCGCCCGTATCAAGGATCTTCGCGATCCGTCGGCCGCGGACATCGAGTCGCGATCCGCCGACAACCTGGCCCGCGCCGTCGAGAGGGCGATCTGAGATGACCCAGCACATCCTGACCGGAGGCACCGGATTCGTCGGCAGCCACCTGCTCGCCGACCTGCTGGCCGGCGACCCGGCGGACACCGTGCGCGCGCTGGCGCGCGGCAATGCCGAGGGCTCGGCGGCCGAACGGATCGACGCCGCGCTTGCGGCGGCAGGCGCGAGCCCCGCCGCTTCCGATCCCCGCCTCACCGTGGTGGAATCCGAGCTGACCGCCCCGCTGTGCGGAGTCGATCCGGCCACCGTCGCGCGCGGCGACGGACCGCTCGTGTTCTGGCACCTGGCCGCGTCACTGCAGTGGCGAAAAGGCCAGCGCGAGCAGATATTCCGGACCAATGTCGAGGGCACGAAGCAGGCACTGGAGCTGGCGGCGAGCCTGGGCGCGGACCTGTTCGTCTACGTCTCCACCGCGTACACCTGCGGCGCGCTGCACGGCGACATCGCCGAGGAGCTGCACCGGCCCCCGGCCTTCAGCAACGTGTACGAGGAGAGCAAGTGCGCGGCCGAACACGTGGTCGCCGGCGCCGAGGGCGGCCCGCGCACGCTGATCCTGCGGCCGTCGGTCATCGTGGGCTCCTCGGTCGACTTCCGGCCCAGCGGCAGCTATTCGGGCCTGTACGGCTATCTCAGTGAATTGCGCAAATTCAAGGAAATGCTCGGCGACTCCGAGGAATCGGTGCGCTACACCGCCGATCGCGCCGCCCGCATCTCGTTCATTCCGGTGGACCACGTCGTCGCCGACGCCCGCGCGGTCGTGAATGCCGAACTGGCGCAACCGAGCCGGGATATCTACCACCTCACCGGCCGGTCGGAATCGGCCGTCGGTGACATGACGGATTATCTGCTCAAGCTGCTCGCGCTCCAGGACCGGCTCTGCATCACGAGCGAGGAGATCCCGGACCCGACCATGCTGGAGAAATTCTTCGCCAAACGCATCGAATTCTTCGCCGACTACATGCGCCGGGAAAAGCGGTTCGTCCGCACCGCCGCGCCCGATCGCGCGGTGCACATTCACGAGATCACGAAATACATCGACGCGGAGAACCGGCTCTGAGAACGCGTGGCCGGTAATCCATTTCGTCGGAACGTGAGGTAGTCGTGAACGTCGCAGATCATCTCGTCGCCGGACTCGTGACAGCGGGCGTCGAAGTCGTTTTCACCGTGCCGGGCGAACAGCACGACCCCATCTTCCGGGCGCTGGCCGCCACCGATATCCGGATCGTGCAGTGCAGGCACGAGCAGGCGGCGGCGTTCATGGCCTACGGGTACGCCAGGTCGAGCGCCAAAATCGGTGTCTACCTGGTGATCTCGGGTCCGGGCGTTTTGAACTCGATGTCCGGGCTCGCCACCGCGTACGCGGGGAACATTCGGGTGCTGTGCCTGGCCGCGCAGGTCCCGATGCCGTTCCTGGACCGGGGTCTCGGTGTGCCGCACGAGATTCCGGATCAACTGGGCACGCTGGCCTCGATAACCGGCTGGGCCGCGCGCATCGACCGGCCCGAGCGGGTCACGGCCGTGGTTGAGGAGGCGTTCCACCGGCTCGGTCACGGGCGGCCCCGGCCGGTCGCGATCGAGATACCCACCGACGTCATGGGCGCGGAGGTCGAGACCACCGAACCCTGGTCCGTCACCACGGTCTTCCCGGCCCCGGACCACGACGCGCTCGACGCCGCGCGCGCCGTGCTGGCGGCCGCCCGCTCC
>NZ_JBEXUS010000156.1:0-14108 GCF_040614455.1 Nocardia sp. NPDC005978 | reverse complement strand
GCCCCCTATGCCCGGTTCTTCCCTCCCTCCGCTCCTCCGCTTCGCTCCCCCGCTCCACTCAGTCCAGAACCGGGCGGGCCGCGAACTTCGGGGCGGGAGTATCCGAATAGTCGGGGACGAAAAACGGGTGTGCGGGGTGGGCGGCGAGGTCGTCGGTGCAGGAGAACAGATGCAAAGGTTTCGGTGCGGAGGGTGGACTCAGCGAATCGGCTTCAGAATTTCGGTGCCGACGAACGGGACCAATGCCGCGGGCACGCGGACCGAGCCGTCGGCCTGCTGGTGGTTTTCCAGAATCGCCACGATCCAGCGGGTGGTCGCCAAGGTGCCGTTCAACGTCGCGGCGGTCTGCGGCCTGTTGTTCTCGTCGCGATAGCGGACATTGAGGCGGCGGCCCTGGAACGTCGTGCAATTCGAGGTCGAGGTCAATTCGCGATAGGTCTGCTGGGTCGGCACCCACGCCTCGCAATCGAACTTGCGGGCGGCCGAGCTGCCGAGGTCGCCGGCGGCCACGTCGATCACGCGATAGGGCACCTCGATGGCGGCCAGCATCTCCTGCTCCCACGCCAGCAGGCGGCGATGCTCGGCATCGGCCTCCTCCGGGGTGGTGTAGACGAACATCTCCACCTTGTCGAACTGGTGCACGCGAATGATGCCGCGGGTGTCCTTGCCGTAGCTGCCCGCCTCGCGACGGAAACACGACGACCAGCCCGCGTAGCGCTTGGCGCCACCGCTCAGATCCAGGATCTCGCCCGAGTGGTAGCCGGCCAGCGGCACCTCCGAGGTGCCGACCAGGTACAGGTCGTCCTCTTCCAGGTGATAGATCTCCGCGGCGTGCTGACCCAGGAAACCGGTGCCCGCCATGACCTCCGGGCGCACCAGCACCGGCGGGATCATCATCGTGAACCCGTTCGCGGTCGCCCGCTGCGCGGCCAGCTGCAGCAGACCCAGCTGCAGCAGCGCGCCGTACCCGGTCAGGAAGTAGAAGCGCGCGCCCGACACCTTGGCGCCGCGTTCCATGTCGATCAGGCCGAGCGACTCGCCCAGCTCCAGGTGATCCTTGGGCTCGAAATCGAACTCGCGCGGGGTCCCGATGTGATCGAGCACGACGTAGTCGTCCTCGCCACCGGCGGGAGCGCCCTCCTGCACCACGTTCGACAGGGCGCGCTGCGCGGCGTCGAGGACGGCGTCGGCGTCCTTCTCCCCCACCTCGGCGACCTTGACCTGCGCCGAGAGCTCCTGGCCGCGGGCGAGCAGGGCGGGCCGTTCCTCCGGGGACGCCTTGCCGACCTTCTTGCCGTGCGCCTTGTGCTCGGCCCGCAGCCCGTCGGCGTTCGCCACGGCCGCACGCCGCGCGGCATCGGCCGCGAGCAGGGCATCCACCAGGGCCGGGTCCTCACCACGAGCCCGCTGCGACGCGCGGACCACGTCCGGGTTCTCCCGCAGGAATCGAAGGTCGATCATAGGAAACAGCCTAGTGGGCGGCGGCCACCCAATTTCCCGTAGGTCCGGCCCCCGCGCCGCCGCCCGCCATATCCCCCGCGCGGGTGCGGATTCCGGTCATCCGCGCCCGGCGATTCCGCCGGATTCGCGGTTTCGCTGGCCAGTACGCGCCCGTCCGCCCATAGTTGGGGCCATGGACACGCCCGGCAGCGCAGCTGCGCCCGCGATCGTGTCCGGCCCAATCCACCCGCCCGGCCCGGCACCCTCGTGCGCCGTGGCGGGCTGTTCCGCCCCGCGCCGTGGCTCGCCGCCGCGCCCGGCGTCATCTCTGCGGTCTCGCCTGAGGAGTCTGAATGCCCCAATACATGCCGAGCTCAGTCGATTTCATCGTCGTCGGCGCCGGATCGGCCGGAGCGGCCGTCGCCGCCCGGCTCAGTGACCGGCCCGGCGTCAGCGTCGCCGTCCTCGAAGCCGGAAGCGAGGACAAGGACAAGTTCATTCGAATTCCCGCGGGGTTCTCCAAGCTCTTCCAGGGCCCCAACGACTGGAACTATCGCACCGAACCGCAGCCCGACCTGAGCAATCGGCAGGTCTACTGGCCGCGCGGCAAGATGCTCGGCGGCTCCTCCTCCATGAACGCCATGATGTGGGTCCGCGGCTTCGCCGCCGACTACGACGAGTGGGCGAGCCACGCCGGGCCCGAATGGTCCTTCCAGCAGGTACTTCCGTACTTCCAGCGGATGGAGACCCTGGACGGGGTCGCCGAGCCGGGCGCCGAAGGGGCGCTGCACATCTCCACCCAGCGCAGCCCGCGCGGACTCACCGGCGACTTCCTGCAGGCCGTGGCGCAGGCCGGATACCCGGTGGAAGCCGCGAATCTGGATGAGCCGCAAGGCTTCACGCAGACCATGGTCACCCAGAAGCGCGGCGCGCGCTGGAGCACCGCGGACGCGTACATCCGTCCGGCACAGCAGCGGCGGCGCGATCTCACCGTGGTCACCGACGCGCACGTCACCCAGATCCTGTTCGAGGGAACCCGGGCGGTCGGCGTCGAATACCGGGTCGGCGACGAGGTCAAACAGCTGCGCGCCAACCGCGAGGTGGTGCTGTCCGGCGGCGCGATCAACACCCCGCACCTGCTCATGCTCTCGGGCATCGGCGACGCGGATCAGCTGCAGAACCACGGGATCGAGGTGCGGCGGCACACCCCGGAGGTCGGGCAGGGACTGCGCGACCACCTGGCCGCGCCCATCGTCTACCGCACCCGCGGCGGCAGCCTGTTCGGCGCGGACAAGAGCATTCCGGAGCTGGCCAACTACCTGCTGCGCCGGCGCGGGCAGCTCACCTCCAACGTGGGCGAGGCGTACGGATTCGTCCGCAGCCGGGACGAACTCCCGCTGCCGGACCTGGAGCTGATCTTCGCCCCGGCGCCGTACGTCGGCGAGGGCCTGACCGAACCCGACGGGCACGCGGTCACCTTCGCGGCCGTGCTGCTCAAGCCGACCTCGTTCGGCAGCATCACCCTGGCCTCGGCCGATCCCTTCACCGCGCCGCGCATCAATCCGCGCTACTGCACCGAGGCCGACGATCGCGCCGCGCTGCTCGCAGGACTGCGGATCTGCGCGAACCTGGCGAGCCAGCCCGCGCTCAAGGAACACATCGGGGAGATCATGCAGCCGGGCGTGCCCTCGGACACCCCGATGGAGGAGGTGCTGCGGCGCTGCCTCGAGGATCACTCGCACACGCTGTACCACCCGGTCGGCACCTGCCGCATGAGCACCGGGCCGGACGGGGTCGTGGATCCGCAGCTGCGGGTGCGGGGTTTCGAGGGGCTGCGCATCGCGGACACCTCGGTCATGCCGGTCATCACGCGCGGGCACACGCACGCGCCCGCGGTGCTGATCGGTGAGAAGGCCGCGGATCTGATCTACGCCTCGTAGCGGTTCCACGGGAAACATCGGGCCGGGGGGATGCCTCCGGCCCGGGCCGTGTCCGGGCCGGACAGTCCCGCACGGCGCGGAACGGGTGGCGGATCCACGCGAATCGGGGGGTGCGAAGTACGAACGGTAGCGGCGCGGCGCGGCGATCACTGCAATGATGGTTGGCGATGTCAGACGAACAGTTGCCTCCGCCGCCTAAGCGCGCACAGATGCCCAGGGCCCAGAGCTCGGGGAAATCGGCGCTGCTCGGACCGCTGAACGCCGTGCGCCGGCGGTTCGACAACGACAGTCCGCTGTCGGCGCCGACCCTGCGCTACGGCCTGCTCGCCGTCGCGGTCGGCGCGGTGGCGGCGGCGCTCATCACGCTCTTCGTCTCCGGCTTCGACTCCAGCCGGGTCGAGGCGCACACCCCCGGCGGGTCCCAGCCCACCGGCGCGGTGGCGGGCGCGGCCTTCGGCACCGCCGGCCAGGGCGATTGCCTGAGCTGGACCAAGCCCAACGCGAGCGACCTGGTGAAGGTCGAATGCGACAGCAAGCACCTGTTCGAGGTCACCTCCGATGTCGATCTGAGCAAATACCCGGGCAAGGAATTCGGCGACGGGTCGCGCTTCCCCGACTCGCTGCGCTTCTCCGAACTGCGCGACGAACACTGCGTCAGCGCGGCCCAGAGCTACCTCGGCGGAAAGTTCGATCCGCGCGGCAAGTTCGTGGTCGGCCTGATCAACCCGGGTGAAGCGGGCTGGAAGGCGGGCGAGCGCACGCTGCGCTGCGGCCTGCAGGTCGCGGGCAGCGCGGGCACCGCCACCCACCCCATCAGCGGCAGCGTGCGCACCACCAGCCAGTCCAAGGTGTACGACGTCGGCACCTGCATCGGCATCTCGCGCAATCTGCCCACCGATCCGGTCGCCTGCGCCCAGCCGCACGCCTTCGAGATCGTCTCGACCGTGGATCTGGCCGCCCGCTTCACCGCGGGCCCGCCGTCCAAGGACGAGCAGGACAAGTTCATGGAGGAGCAGTGCGCCAAGGACTCCACCGACTATCTCGGCGCGCCCGACGCGCTGCGCAATAAGACGCTCACCCTGTTCTGGGATTTCCTCGACACGCGCAGCTGGCTCGCGGGCAGCCGCAGCCTGAACTGCATGATCGGCAAGGGCGCGGACCAGGAGGGCTTCGCGACCATCACCGGCTCCGCGCGCGGGGACATCCTGGTCGACGGGCAGGCGCCCGTGCCGCCGCCGAACAACGGGCGCTCCACCCCGCAACCGCTGCCGGGCGCCGCGCCGCCGGTCATCCCGCAGCCGCGATGAATCACCCGCCCGCGCGGAATCGCACCGCGCGGGGGCGGCTCCCGGTGGCCGGGAACCATGCCGAGTACGCGCAGAACGGATAGCAATGGCGGTCTCCATGTCCGACGAGCGCTTCGAGGAGCTCGTCGGCGACGCACTCGACCTGATTCCGGCCGAGTTGGCGCAGGCCATCGACAACGTGGTGGTTCTCATAGAGCCGCGCAGCGACGAGGACCCGCATCTGCTCGGGCTGTACCACGGCATCGCGCTCACCGAACGGGACTTCAGCCACTACGGGGGCGCATTACCGGACACCATCACCATCTACCGCGACGCGATCCTGGAGATGTGCGACGGCGAGGACGAAGTGGTGGACGAGGTGGCCGTCACGGTGATTCACGAAATCGCGCACTACTTCGGGATTGACGACGACCGGCTGCATCAGCTGGGTTGGGGCTGACAGCTCCGGGGGGGAACCGATCAGCTAACCCGCGCGTCCAATCTCATATCCGGGAAGACTCGTGAAGGGGGCTCGATCATGGTTGGCCACGTCCTCGTACAGCCCGAGGTCGTTCTCGCGGCCGCACTGGAGCTCGACCTACTCGCCGAACGACTCGCGGCGCTGTCCGCCGCCACCGCACCGGCCACCCACGTGCTGCCCTCCGGCACCGAGGAAGTCTCCTTCCTGGCCGCCGCGCACTTCAATCAGGCTGCCCTGAGCCACGATCGAACAACCGCCCAGGCTGTTCTCGAACTACACCACGCCGCCGCCACGCTGCGCAGCCAGCTCGCCCAGTACCTGATCCAGGACGCGGTGCGCGCGGCCGGGATCGCCGCTATTCCGGTGTAGGGGGTTCCGACATGACACTGGGGATCACGGGCGTCTTCTGGCTGCCCCGGATGGCCGAACTCAATTCTCTGTCGCTGAACGCGGGGGCACACGCGGTTCCGATCGTCGCGGCCGGTACCGCGTGGGGCGCCCTGGCCGCCGGATGGGCCGACGCCACCGCCACGGTGGCCCGCGTCATGGCCGAGGTCGGGGTCGGGTTGCAGGGGGTGAACGGCATCAACGTGCTCGGGCGGCTCACCGGGTTCACCGTGTGGTCCGAACAGCAGACCGTGATGGCGGGCGTCATGGCCGCCAAGACGGCCGCCAATGCCACCGCGTACACCGTGGCCTCGCTGGTCATGCCGAGCCTGCCCGAGATCGCGCTCGTGGAAGCGGCTCGGGTGGCGGCACATTCGACCGGCGGCGCGCTCAACGGCACCGCCGAAGCCGCGGAGGCGGCCAAGGTGGCCCTGGACATCCGGGCCGCGCTGGTCATGGAGACCTACGAGTTCGCGACGACCACGCTGGTCACCACGCCGGGCGAGTTCTTCATGCCGCCGCCGATCGCCATGGGCGCGGGGTCGGCCGAGGCCGGTGCTGCGGCGAACGCGTTCGGGGACGGCACGAGTCCGGTGCAGGCGGCGCTCGGCGCGGCGGCGGCGTTCGCGAACAATCCGGGTGTGCTGAGCGCGGTTTCGCAGGCCGCGGGAACCGTGGTCACCGGGGTCGCGACCACCGCGGGCACCGTCGCGGAGACGGCCATCGCCGCCGTGGGGAACGGGTTGACGCAGGCCGTGCCCGGTGCGAATCCGGGGATCGCGGCCGGGCTCGGCGCGGCGGCGGTGGCGGCCGGAGGGGCGGCGAGCATCCGCGCGGCGGGGTTCGGCGGTGGTGGCGGGGTGAGCATCGGAAACGGCGGCGGCACACTGCGATTGCCCGAGGGCTGGGGTGCGGGCAGCGGCATCGGTGGTGGTGCGGTGCCGTTGGCGCCGGCGGCGCCGTTGGCCGAACCGATGCCCGGCGCGGGGGCGGGGAACGCGGCGGCCGCGCCGGTGCGCCAAGGCCCCGGAGCCCACCCGCTGCTCGGCAATCAGGCCGCGCGGGACGAGGACGAGGCGCACGGCGGCAAGGGATTCGGGCGGTCCGAGCGGCCGTTCTCCGATGGCGACGCGCTGGTGCCCGCGGTGATCGGCGGCGAGCCGGGCGACGCGAGGTGAGTGTGCTCGGCGCGGGGCGGGGGCCGTCGCTGCTGGGGGCGGTGACGCTCTCGCTCGACGACATGCAGTATCTGCTGGAGGCGGTGGGGATCGACGAGCTGCCCGTGGTGCTCGACGCCATGGGCCGCTATGACAACGCCGCCGATCACGACGCGGCCATGGCGGCCGCCGCGGTGTCACTCGCCGAGCGAGAACTGCTGGACGGCACCGAGATTCATCCCGAGCTGGCCGAACGGCTGCGGGTGCTGCACCGTCCGCACTGGGTGGTGGCGCTGCGCTGGTACGTGGGCGAGCAGGTCAATCGACTGTGTCTGGCCAAGGGCGACGACATCGAGGTGCTGGCGCTTCGCGGGCCGCACTCGTACGTCATCGACGAAGCGGGACACGATCTTCCGGGGACGATCCTGGCCGCGCTCGGCCCCGCCGGCCCGCTCGACATCGAGGGCATGAACGCACCCACCGAGGAACTGGCCCCGGTGTTCGACGACGCCGCCACCGACGTCACCACCACCGCGAACCGCCTCGCCCTGATCGGCAAGCCGCCCCGCGACGCGAAAACCCTTGCCGCGGCCCTGATCCAGGTCGACTCGCACGCCGAGATCGTCGCCGTCGTCTACGCCGACGCCGCCCGCGAGGTCACCGACAACCACATAGCGGTCTTCGACACCCGCCACGGCCGCCTGCTGGCCACCGCTTCCCGCGCCGACGACGGTACGAAATGGACGGCCCTTACCGCCGGCACCCCAGCCCGCCTGCGCACGGCACTGTCGGACCTGATCGCCACACTCCCCCTGCGCCAGGACTTCCCACTCCCGCCACCGCCCGCCTGAGCCGGACAGCTGCTCCCCGGCAGCCGCGCAAGCACTCGGCCGGGGCCCGAACGCATCGAAGCTCGGATCGGCTCAGCCCATCGGGTCGTCGCCGGTGGGGGCGATGTCGGCGGCGAAGGGCGGGAGGTAGCTGCCCCAGCGGGTGCAGTCCCAGCCGCCGGGGACCGGGAGGAGCTCGATCGTCTCGGTGTTGTCGAGGTGGTTGTTGGCGGCGAACTGGCGAGGGACGCCGGTCAATTCGCGGGAGACCAGGCGCATCGCGGCGCCGTGGCTGACCACGATCAGGTCGGGGGCCTCCGGGTCGGTCAGGTAGGTCTCGCGCAGGCGCTCCAGGGCGGGAACGTAGCGCTCCAGCACGTCGTTGCCGGATTCGCCGCCGGGGACGCGTTCGGACAGATCACCGAAATGCCAAGCGTGGTAGACGTCCTGGAACGCCTCGTGCGCCGCCCTGGTGTTCAGGCCCTCCAGATCGCCGAGCTGCACCTCCTGCAGATCCGTGAGCACCTCGAGGTTCACGCCGGTCGCGGCCTCGATGTAGCCGCCGGTCTGACGGGCGCGCAGGGCCTCGGACGAGAACAGGCGCTGCGGCGGGACGAGCAGGCCGGAACCGAATGTCTTCGCCTGTCCCGCACCGCGTTCGGTCAGGGGTAGCCCGGGTAGGCGGGTGTCGAGGATCTTGCCGACATTGCCCTCGGTCTCACCGTGCCGGACCAGGATCAGTTTGCCGGTCACAGATCAGCCACCCCCTTCTTCAGATCGGCCAGCCAGGCCGCCGCGGGTTCGTCGGCGGGCGGCGGGGCGCCGGTCGCCGAGGTCGCGGGCCAGGATCCGAGGTAGCGGATCCGGGCCGCGGTGCGGTGCAACGCTTTCAGCGCCTCGGCCACCGCGGCGTCGTCGATATGGCCGACGCAGTCCAGGTAGAAGCGGTACGTGCCCATGCCCGTTCGGGTGGGGCGCGATTCGATGCGCGTGAGATCGATGCCCCGCGTGGCGAATTCGGCGAAGGCGCGCATGAGCGAACCGGGCTCGTTGGCCAGTTCCAGCACGAACGAGGTGCGGTCGCGGCCGGTGCGGGCGGGAGCCGGCTGCGGCGGGGCGACCAGCACGAACCTGGTCACGGCCTGATCGTGATCGGCGACGCCGGCAGCGAGGGTCGCCAGGCCCAGGCGCTCACCCGCGAGCGCGGTCGAGACCGCGGCGTCGGCGTGCCCGGCCGCCACGTCCTCGGCGGCGGCCGCGTTGGAGGCGGAGGTGTAGAGCTCGGCGGCGGGCAGCCGGTGCGCCAGCCAGATCCGCACCTGCGCCGCCGCGACGGGGTAGGCGGCGACGGTGCGGACCTGGTCGAGCGACAGCCCCGGCCTGCCGACGATCGTGAAGGCCACGTCCAGCTCGGTTTCGGCGATGATCTGCAGGCGCGGGCCCAGGGCCAGCGCGTCCAGGGTCGGGGAGATCGAGCCCTCGACCGAGCTCTCGATCGGCACGACCGCGCCCTCGGCCTCGCCCGCGCGGACCAGTTCGATGGCCGCGCCCTGGCTCGGTGCGGGCACGCGCTCGACGGGCCCGCCGAATATTTCGGTGGACTCCAGTTTGGCCAGGGCCATCTCGGTGAAAGTTCCCGACGGCCCGAAGTAGGCGATGCGCGGCACGACTACGAGATTACTTGTGCCCGCGCGGGGCTCCCACGGTTTGCCTCGACCTGAACGGTTTGCCACGCCCGGGACGGTTTCCGAGGGCCACCGGACGGCGAGGTCCGAGCCTGCGGCGCGGCCCAGCGTTTCACCCCGGGTGGGCCCGCGCGGGGCCGAGCCCTCAGTCGGCGAGGACCGTCAGGGCGCTGGTCACGGCGTCGCGGTCGGTGGTCTCGATCGCGAGCAGGATGTCGCGCAGCGCCTCGACGGCCGGGCCCTTCAGTCCCCGCAGGAACGCGACGTCCGGGCGTTGCAGGGCGCGGCGGATGTCGTCGCCGCACAGGGCCGCGACGGTGGCGGCCACGATCGCCAGGGCCCGTTCGCCGGAGTCGGTGCGGGCGATGAAACCGGTGTCGCCGTGCGCGATCCGCACCAGGAACTCCGAGACGGTTTCGTCGGCGGCGGCCAGGTCGAGCACCGGTACGGCGCCGGGATCGGCGGTGACCGGCCGGACCAGGCCGGCGGTCAGGCCCTGCCCGCCGGGCTTGGCCGGAAAGCTCAATTGCAGGGAGACCGGCTCGGGCGCGGGATGCGAATCGTGGGGCACGGCTTCACGGTAGGCGAGCGCAAGGGTTGCGGAAGATCACACTCTGACTTAGCTTAGGTTTACCTAATTCCATTCCGGAGGTGTTGTATGCCCCGAACGGCCCCGGTCGTCGCCCCCACTACCGCTGAGCGTGTGCACAGCGCCTGCGCGCACGCCGATAACGCGGTACTGGCGCTGCCCGGCCTCGACCCGGTACCCACCTCCGTCCACCTGCTGCGCCAGTGCGGCGACATCGTGATCGCGGTCCCCACCTACTCGGTCGCCGCCCAGCTCGTCGTCGGCAGCGGCACCACCGGCTCCCCCGCCGTCCTCGAGCTCACCGACCACGCGCCGCTGCCGCTGCGCGAACCCGTGCGCGCCCTGGTCTGGCTGCGCGGCTGGGTGCACGCGGTCCCCGCCAACGCCCAGCGCGCCCTGGCCGCCGCCGTCGCCGAGGACCACCCGCACCCGTCCCTGCTCGACATCGGTCACACCGCCAGCCTGCTGCGCCTGGTCGTGGACTCCGCCGTCGTCGCCGACACCACCGGCGCGGATTCGGTTGGCCGCGAAGAACTCCGGCACACCCGGCCCGACCCGTTCGTCGGCATGGAAGCGGCCTGGCTGCAGCACCTGCACGCCGACCACGCCGACGTCATCGACCGGCTGGCCCGGCACCTGCCGCCCGGCCTGCGGCGCGGCGCGCTCGTGCATCCGCTGGCCATCGACCGCTACGGGGTCACCCTGCGAGTGGAGGGCACCGAGGCCGACCACGACATCCGGCTGCCCTTCGCCGCGCCCGCCGACGATGTGGAATCGCTCAGCCGCGCGGTGCAGGCCCTGGCCGCCAACCCGTTCCGCGGCGGGCTGCATCGCATCTGACCGCATAGATTGACCGCATGACCCCGGCCGCCGACACCCCGCCCCGGAAGTTCCCGGTCGCCGAGACCGACGCCGAGCGGCGGGCCATCCGCATCGAGATCGCGGTCGTGCTGGCCGTCACCTTCGGCCTGAGCGGCGCCTCGGCCGCCCTGTCGCTGCTGGAGAGCGCACTCTCCCCCGGCGGCGTCGGCGGGCAGACGGTCGCGCTCAACCCCTCGCGCGCCACGCAGTCCACCATCGATCTGCTGTTCCAGCTGATCGGCGCCACGCGCCTGCTGGCCTGGGCCGCGCTCGGGCTCTACCTGTTGTGGCGCAGCGGAATCGGGCCGCGGGCCATCGGGCTGGCGCGGCGGCTGCGCTGGCGGGCGGACGTGCTGCCCGGGCTGGCGCTGGCCGCGATCATCGGAATACCCGGGCTCGGACTGTATTTGGCCGCGCACGCGCTCGGGGTGAGCGTCACCATCGTGCCCGGTTCGCTGCAGTACTGGTGGCGGGTGCCCACGCTGGTGCTCACCGCGTGGGCCAACTCGGCCGCCGAGGAAATTCTGGTGGTCGCGTTTCTGATCACCCGGCTGCGGGCACTCGGGTGGAGCGAGAATCGCTCGCTGCTCGCGTCGGCGCTGCTGCGTGGCAGCTATCACCTGTATCAGGGCCTCGGCGGCGGTATCGGCAACGTGGTCATGGGTTTGATCTTCGGCCGGTATTGGCAACGTACGAACCGTCTCTGGCCGTTGCTGCTGGCCCACGCGCTCATCGACACGGTGGCCTATATCGGGTACGCGTTACTGCGCGGTCACGTCTCCTGGCTGCCGTAATGCGAAAAGAAGTGCACCCGAGATGAACCGTTCGGGCGGTTCGATCCGTAGAGTCGACAGTGATGAACGGCGACGACCCCCAGCACTTTGCACGGATGCGCCGGGAGCCGCCGCCGGGACGCCCGGCGCAGCCCCCGGCTCGCCCGCAGCGCCCCGGAGCATCCCACGGGCAACCCCCGAGCGCGCACCCACCCGCTGATCGCAACAGGCGCATGCAGCGCGATGAGCCGATCCCGAATCAGGGGTGGCCCGGCCGGCCCGACGGCCGGCAGCAGCCGCCGCACGGGCGCGGGCCGCAACCCCCGCAGCGGAATCAGCCGCCCCGCAATCCGGTTCCACCGCAGCGGAACCCGAACCCATCGCGCAATCCGGGCCCGGCACAGGGCGACCCGGGAATGCGCGGCGGGGCGCCCGGGCAGCGCGGCGGCGCGCCCGGCTCGCGCACCGCGGGTCCGGGCGAGCGCGCGGCCGGTCCGGGGCAGCGTAATGCCGGTCCGGGGCAACGGGATCCGCGCGTGGCGCCGCCCCAGCAGACCCGGCGCTACGAGCAGGCCGACGAGCCGGCCCCGGCACAGCGCCGACCGGCACGGGCGGTCGCCTCGCACGCGCCGACCCAGCGGCCCGAGGCGTACCGGGACGACGACCGGGGAACGCCGCCACCGCCCGCGCTGCCGGGGCGGCGGCGCAAGGGTGGCGCGCCCGCGCCGCGGCCCCGGCGCAAACGGCACTGGGGCCGTTGGATTCTGGCGTTGCTGCTGGTCATCCTGCTGCTGCCGATCGGCGTCGGGTTCTATGTCGAGAACCACCTGGCGCGGATCGACGCGCTCACCAACTACACCGGGCGGCCCACCAACACGCCCGGGACCAATTGGCTGCTGGTGGGTTCGGACAGTCGCTCGGGTCTGTCGACGGAACAGGAATCCGAACTCGCGACCGGCGGTGAGGTCGGCTCCGAGCGGACCGACACGATCATCCTGGTGCACGTGCCGGAGTCCGGGGAGCCGACGCTGGTCAGCCTGCCGCGCGATTCGTACGTCACCATTCCGGGCTACGGCAAGGACAAGCTCAACTCCGCGTTCTCCTTCGGCGGCCCGACGCTGCTGGTCGAGACCGTGGAGGGCGCGACCGGACTGCGCGTCGACCACTACGCGCAGATCGGTTTCGGCGGCTTCGCCGACATCGTCGACGCGGTCGGCGGGATCGAGATGTGCCTGGACGACGCCATCGAGGACCCGCTCGCCGGGCTCAGCCTGCGCGCCGGCTGCCAGACGCTGAACGGCGCCGAGGCCCTCGGCTTCGTCCGCACCCGCGCCACGCCGCGCGCGGATCTGGATCGCATGCTGAATCAGCGCAAGTTCCTGAGCGCGCTGCTGAAGAAGGCGGCCAGTCCGGGCACGCTGATCAACCCGTTCCGGTCGTGGCCGTTGATACAGGGCTTGACGAAGGCGTTGAAGGTCGACACGAGCGATCATGTGTGGAATCTGGCATCTTTGGGGAAGGCGCTGGCCGGTGATCCGGTCGCGACGACCGTGCCGATCGCCGGGTTCGACGACACCGACGCGGGCAACGTGCTGCTCTGGGACAAGGCCCGGGCCAGCAGGTTCTTCGAAGCGCTCGCCAAGGACGAACCCATTCCGGCGGACCTCGTCACCACCGTCGGCAATTAGTCGAATTAGGCAATACTTGCCTCATTTAGGCTGGGCTCAATAAGGCTGCACTTGGATGACACGCGTTCTGACCAGGGCTAATGTCGTCGGCATGTCGAGCCGAACCCAAACCAAGCGCAGCAAGTTCCACGGTTTGCTGCATGACCAGATCCGCAATGAATTCAATGCCGAACACCAGTACATCGCCATCGCGGTGTGGTTCGACAATGCGGATCTGCCGGTGCTTGCCAAGCACTTCTACAAGCAGGCGGTCGAAGAGCGCAATCACGCCATGATGATCACGCAGTACTTCCTCGACCGCGATATGAGCGTCGACTTCACCAGCGTCGACGCCGCCAAGTCGGAATTCGAGAATGCGCGCGAGCCGATCGCGCTGGCGCTGGCGCAGGAGAAGACGGTCACCGACCAGATCATCCAGCTCGCCAGCACCGCCCGGGAAGAAGGCGATTACCTGGGCGAACAGTTCATGCAGTGGTTCCTCAAGGAGCAGGTCGAGGAAGTCGCGCACATGAATACGCTGCTCACGGTCGCCGACCGGGCCAGCGCGAATATGTTCGACCTGGAGAACTTCGTCGCGCGCGAGCTGAGCTCGCCGCCGGACGCTTCCGGGTCCCCGAAGGCCGCGGGCGGTTCCATTTAGTTCGCAATTTCAGTAAAGGCCCGGTCCCTTGCGCTGGACCGGGCCTTTTCTGTTGGGTTACCGCGGTATTGCTACTTCGCGGAGATGCTGCTGAACAGGCTCTTGATCAGACCGAGAATGGCATCCATGGTGTTCTCCTCATCAGGTTTGCCCCGAGTTTCCGGGGTGACTCCCCGCTGTTCCGGGGGTGAGGAGAACGTAACCGAGCCCAACGAAAGAAATATGGTTTTTTCAAAAATTCTTCCGGCAAAATTTTCGGGCCGTTTTGGGGGGGTTGGAACACAACACCAAAAAGACCCCCCAAGGACCCCACAACACCCCCAACACGGGGGGGGCCAAAGGGAGGGGGGA
>NZ_JBEXUS010000155.1:0-14462 GCF_040614455.1 Nocardia sp. NPDC005978 | reverse complement strand
CCGGACTCCCGCCGCCCGCACGAGCCGCGCCGAGTCCCGGCGCGCTGACACCGGCGGCGCGGGATGGCATCCTGCGGAGAGTCAGCGCTCCGCGGCGGAGCCGGACAGGGGAGAAACCATGAGCGGGGTCGTTCGCATTCGCCACGTCAAGATTCCGGTCGGCGACCTCGCCCGCAGCGTCGCCTGGTACCGGGATCTGCTGCGGCTCACCCTGGCCGCCGAGTTCCGGGATCAGGGCGTGCTGCGCGGCGCGCAGCTCATGGACGCGAACGGCTTCGGCATCGCGCTGCGCGAACGCGAATTCTGCGCGAGCAAGCCCGATCTCGCGGGCTTCGACGTCGTCGCCCTGGAGGTCGGCGCGGTCGAGGATCTGCACGAGCTGGTCCGCCGGGCCGACGAACTCGGCGCCGAGCACACCGGCGTCACCGACCGCGGCGAATACGGCGCGTTCCTGGATCTCATCGACCCGGACGGCACCGTGATTCGGGTGCTGGCCGACAACCCGCTGCACGCAGGGCGTTTCATCGGCGTGGATTCCGACGCCGACGGCGGCTTCACCCTGTACGACACCCCCACCCTCTGACGGGTTCCGTGCCCGAAATCACGGCCGCACAGCACTTTTCAGCGGTGTGCACCGAGCGATCCCGGTGTCGGCGGTACACCGGCCCGCCCACCGCCGGCGGTCCGGTGAACGCCGCGCCCGCGTGCCGGACCGTCCGCCGCATCCCGAGTCGCGGTGCCCGCCCAGCCGACCTCGCATGGAGCCGGATGCGGAGCAGATCTCCCGCACCACCCGGCCCGGAAACGCCGACAACCCCGATCCATCCGCGGGACCGGGGTTGTCCGAACAGCGTGGGGCGCGAGCCCGCGGGTCAGGCCGAATCCGCGGATTCGGCCTTGGGCGCAGCGGGCTTCTCGAGCTTCGCGATGCCGTGCTCGGTGCCCTCGTCCGCTTCCTGATCCGGTTCGGGATGCTCCGGGGAGAAGGTCGCGGGCAGATTCTTCAGGTGCTTGTTCATATTGCGCACCAGCAGCACCGTGCCCGCCAGCAGCAACAGCACGATCACCAGGCCCAGCGGTGACGCCTTGCCGAATTCCGGGCCGGTGGGCGAATTATTGGTCTGGGCGAGCAGGTCGAGAATCATCGGTCGGCGTCCTCGGTGTCGGCGTCATCGATACCCGTGAACAGGTCGATCTCGGGGATTGCGGTGCGCACCCGGGTCTGCGCCAGCTCGAATTCCTCGGTCGGCCACATCTTCTGCTGCAATTCCGTGGGAATGGCGAAGAACGGGCCGTTGGGGTCGATCTGGGTCGCGTGGGCGCGCAGCGCCTCGTCCCGGGCCGGGAAGTACTTGGCGCATTCGACCTGGGTGGTCACCCGCGACATGATGTCCCCGCGCTCGGCCGCGTAGCCCCGCATGCGGTCCATCCACTCCTGCATCGGGAAAGGCTCACCGCGCGAGGCGTATTCGTCGGCGAACGCCTCCAGCCGGGCCAGGCTGAAACCGTGGTTGTAGTACAGCTTCAGCGGCGTCCACGGCTCACCCGCGTCCGGGAACTTCTCGGCGTCACCGGCGGTCTCGAACGCCGCGACCGACACCTTGTGGCACATGATGTGGTCGGGATGCGGGTAGCCGCCCATTTCGTCGTACGTGGTGATGACGTGCGGCTTGAACTCGCGCACGACGCGCACCAGCGCCTCGGTGGCCTCGTCCAGCGGCACCAGCGCGAAACTGCCCTCGGGCAGAGGCGGCATCGGATCACCTTCGGGCAGACCGGAATCGGTGTAACCGAGCCACATCTGGTCGACGCCGAGCGCGGCGGCCGCGGCCGCCATCTCCTCGCGCCGCACCTCGCTGATGCGGTCCTTGATACCCGGGGTATCCATGGCCGGATTGAGAATGTCGCCGCGTTCGCCACCGGTCAGGGTGACGACGAGCACCTCATTACCTTCGGCCGCATAGCGCGCGGTGGTTGCCGCGCCCTTGCTGGATTCGTCGTCGGGGTGGGCGTGTACCGCCATGAGGCGAAGACCACTCACTTCGCGTTCACCTCACCGATCACTTTTTCACCTCATCGCTCTCCGCCGAGTCCAGGCAGGGGGTGTCCGATCTCCATTACCTATAGTTCCATCCGACCGTCGTTTGTTCCGACCTACCCCCCGGGAGCGTCCAGTCATGAGCGAAAGACCGGCCGATCGCTACGGGGTCGGGCGACGTAAGACCCCGCGCTGGCTGCCCGTCGCGCTGACCCTCGCGGTCGCGATCGTGGGCTGTGGCGTGGCGTATCTCGGGTTCAAGCAGTACGGACCCAAGGACATCGAACCCGAGCGGCTCGGGTACACGGTGGTCGACGACTCGACGGTTTCGGTGGAATTCAAGGTGACGCGCGACGACCCGAAGAAACCGGTCGTCTGCTACGTTCGCGCACTGGATGCCGACGGCGTCGAAGTCGGCCGGCGCGAGGTCCTCATCCCGGGCTCCGACGCCGGCACGGTACTGTTCACCACCACGCTGAAGACCTCCGCACGAGCGGGCGCGGGCAACATCTACGGCTGCAGCGACGAAGTACCCGCCTACCTGCGCGCCGGGTGAAAAGTCCGGTCCAGAACCCGCTTTGATGCTTCTACCTGCATCTATGCGATTCGTGCTAAAATAACGCAACACACGGTTCCGGGGTTCGGAGCCGTGTTTGCTGCATTGGCGGCCGGCGCTGTCGGGTACCTCCCCCAGGATCGCTCTTGCCGTCCGCTGTTGCCATGCCCGGCTCCGGTGGGTGCGGCAACGGATTTCAGAGGGAATCCCGGCTTGCCGGGGACAACTACTAGGGAGTGATCGAGATGACTGAGACAGTGACCTGGCTGACCCCGGAGTCGCACGAGAGGCTCACGAGCGAACTCGGCGCGCTCATTGCCAACCGTCCGGTCATTGCGGCCGAGATCAACGAGCGTCGCGAAGAAGGCGACCTCAAGGAGAACGGCGGCTACCACGCCGCGCGCGAGGAGCAGGGCCAGCAGGAGGCGCGGATCCGCCAGCTGCAGGAACTCCTCAACAACGCCAAGGTCGGCATCGCCCCGACCAAGTCCGGCGTCGCGCTGCCCGGCTCGGTCGTCAAGGTCTACTACGACGGCGACGAGAGCGACAGCGAGACCTTCCTCATCGCCACCCGCGAAGAGGGCCTGGGCAACTCCGAACTGGAGACCTACTCCCCCAATTCCCCGCTCGGCGGCGCGCTCATCGATGCCAAGGTCGGCGAGACCCGCGAATACCAGCTGCCCAACGGCAAGGTCATGAAGGTGACCCTGGTGTCGGCGGAGCCGTACCACAGCTGAGGTAGGCGAGACGGACACAGCGGCCCCCGGTCCACACGGACCGGGGGCCGTCCTGTGCGCGGGTGCGCGACGCACCGCCCGGACGGGACGACGCTCTGCCCGGACCGAACGCGGCACTGCCCGGACAGGACCGGACACCGCCCCGGGCGAGCGGCGTGCAACCCCGAGCGCGCGATGTACAGGCCGCATCGAACGACACGGCGTCGTAGACGAACGACGAAGCCCCGCGCCGATTCCGGTGCGGGGCTTCGTGTTCGCCATATGTGTGCGCTTCCTACGCGAGGGCCTGCTTCAGGTCCGCCAGCAGATCGCCGATGTCCTCGATGCCGACCGACAGCCGGACCAGATCCGCCGGGACCTCGAGGGCCGAGCCCGCGGTCGAGGCATGGGTCATCGCGCCCGGATGCTCGATCAGCGACTCCACGCCACCGAGCGACTCGGCCAGGGTGAAGATCTTGGTGCGGGCGCAGAAGTCCAGCGCCGCGGGATGACCGCCGTGCACGCGCACCGAGATCATGCCGCCGAACCGGCGCATCTGCTTCTGGGCGACCTCGTGGCTCGGGTGCTCGGCCAGACCGGGGTAGATGACCTGCGCGATCTTGGGATGATTCGCCAGGAACTCGGCGATGGCCTCGGCGTTGTCGCAGTGCCGGTCCATGCGCAGGGCCAGGGTCTTGATGCCGCGCATCGTCAGGAACGCGTCGAACGGGCCCGGGACGCCGCCCGAACCGTTCTGCAGGAACGCGAACTTGACGTCCAGCTCCTGGTCGTTCGTGATGAGCGCGCCGCCCACCACATCGGAGTGCCCGCCGATGTACTTGGTGGTCGAGTGGAGCACGATGTCCGCGCCCAGCAGCAGCGGCTGCTGCAGGTACGGGGACGCGAAGGTGTTGTCCACCACCAGTTTCGCGCCGCCTGCGTGCGCGACGTCGGCCAGCGCCGAGATGTCGCCGATGTTCAGCAGCGGGTTGGTCGGGGTCTCGACCCACACCAGGCGGGTGTTCGGGCGCATGGCCGCGGCCACCGCGGCCGGATCGTTCACGTGTGCCACCGAGTACTCGATGCCCCACTGGGTGAAGACCTTGTCGATGAGCCGGAACGTGCCGCCGTAGGCGTCATCCGGAATGACCAGGTGGTCTCCCGGGCGCAGGATCGCACGCAGCGCACAGTCGGTCGCGGCCATACCGGAGGAGAAGGCTCGTCCGTAGGCGCCGGATTCGAGCGCGGCCAGATTGGCCTCCAGGGCGGTACGGGTCGGGTTGCCCGTCCGCGCGTACTCGTAACCACCACGCATACCGCCCACGCCGTCCTGGGCGAAGGTGGAGCTCGCGTAGATCGGCACATTCACCGCGCCGGTCTGGGGATCCGGCTCGTACCCGGCGTGCACCGCCCGCGTGGAGAAACCAAGCTGCTCACTCATACCCGTCAGCCTAGGTCGCCACCGGTTCGCTCCCCACCCCGGGCACGCCCCGGGTGGCCGAACTCACCCGCACACCGGACACAACGCCCCGACCAGCCGACTTCCGACCGAACGGGCGCGGCGCACACCGGACCGCGTAACCGCGGGATCGAGTCCGGCACGGGCCGGGCGCTCGCGCAGGGACAGCGGGGCCGCGTACCGGTGAATCCGGTGGCGCACACCGGCGCATTCGCCGCCCGCGCGTGCCGGGCGCCGGAGCGAACCGGCGGGCCGGGTCCTCGTGCGCGCCCGGCCCGGGTCCTAGGCTGAGCCCATGGTCTCCGTAGATGAACTGTTCGCCATCGACTCCCTGCTGAGCGCCGAGGAACGCGAGATTCGCGACACCGTGCGCGCGTTCGCGACCGAACGGCTGCGGCCGCACGTGGCGGAGTGGTTCGAGGCGGGCACGTTCCCCGTCCGCGAGGTCGCCCCGGAGCTGGGCAAGCTGGGTCTGCTGGGCATGCACCTGGACGGCTACGGCTGCGCGGGCACCTCGGCGACCGCGTACGGACTGGCCTGCATGGAGGTCGAGGCCGTGGATTCCGGTGTGCGCAGCCTGGTTTCGGTCCAGGGCTCACTGGCCATGACCGCCATCCACAAGTACGGCTCCGAGGAGCAGAAGCAGCGCTGGCTGCCGGAGATGGCGGCGGGCCGATTGATCGGCTGCTTCGGATTGACCGAACCGGACTTCGGCTCCAACCCCGGCGGCATGCGCACCCGGGCCCGGCGCGAGGGCGACGACTGGATCCTGGACGGGTCCAAGATGTGGATCACCAACGGCTCGGTCGCCGATGTCGCCATCATCTGGGCGCAGTCGCGCGAGGGCGAGCGCGACACCATCCGCGGCTTCGTGGTGCCCACGGACACACCGGGTTTCAGCGCCCGCGAGATGCACCGCAAGCTGTCGCTGCGCGCCTCGATCACCGCCGAACTCTCGCTCGACGGCGTGCGCCTGCCCGCCGACGCCCTGCTGCCCGACGCGCGCGGACTGGCCGCCCCGCTGGGCTGTCTGTCCGAGGCGCGCTTCGGCATCATCTTCGGCGCGCTCGGCGCGGCCCGCGACTGCCTGTCCGCCACCATCGAATATGCCCGCACCCGTGAGGTTTTCGACAAACCCCTGGCCGCGTACCAGCTGACCCAGGCCAAGCTCGCCGATATGGCGGTCGAGCTCGGCAAGGGCCAGTTGCTGGCGCTGCATCTGGGCAGGCTCAAGGACCGGCACGAGATTCGCGCCGAGCAGATCAGCGCGGGCAAGCTCAACAGCACCCGCGAAGCCATCGCCATCGCCCGCGAATGCCGAACCATCTTGGGCGCCAACGGCATTACACTGGATTACCCGGTGCTGCGGCACGCCAACAACCTCGAGTCGGTGCTCACCTACGAGGGCACGGCCGAGGTGCACCAGCTGGTGCTCGGCGAGGCGCTGACGGGATCCAAGGCGTTCCGCTGACGGGATCCGAAACTTTCCGCTGACCGCCGGATCACCGCCCGCCAGGCCCGCGGCCTCGCCGCCGGCCGGTGCCGGAAGCTGCCGGGAAGTGACACTGGCGCAGATGCGCTATATCTCACAGCACACTGCCGGGAGAGCATGCCGATTGCTAGCATGACCAGGTGTTATTGCCCGGCTCCGCGCTGCTCGTCGTTTCGGCGCGTAAGACTTTGAACCGCCTGCAACGCACGCACGGAGTTCCGGTCCGCTCGGCCGCTCGGGAATTTCCGGGCCTGCTCGCGGTGCTCGATCAGCATGCCGCCTCCGTCCGCGACATTCTCGACGCGGGTGTGGAGAATTCCAGCGCCGTACCGGTGAGCGTGCTGCTCGCCGGTTACGCGCGGGGATTGCTCGAGGATCTGCGGGAATCCGGCGAACCGCGGCCCGAGTGCGCACCGGAGTGGCAGACGGCGGACTGGGTGCATCTGCGGCTGGCCGCGGTGTGCGCCCTCGCGCACGCCGACTGAGCGTTCTCGACGACCGGGCTTTCCCACCGGCCGGGCGTGCGGTTCGGCCGAGCCGTATACGTCCGGCGCACGCGCGATTCGTGACGGTTGCCCGGTGCACGGCCCGGCGGCACGGCAAACTTCACCCGGACAGCGAAACGGCCCGCGTTCCGAAGGACGCGGGCCGTCTTTTCGCCTCGATCGGACGGGCCTGGTTCGACCCGTTCGTTAGCTACGGCATTCCGGGCTGATTGCCACGATCGGGCATCTGACCACCCTGACCGGGGTAACCCTGACCCTGATCCGGATAGCCCCGGCCCTGATCCGGGTAACCCGACCCCTGGTAGCCCTGCCCCTGACCTTGCTGCTGACCACCCTGCGGGCCGTAACCCTGCGGCCGGTAGCCGGGCGTGCCCGCCGACTGCTCCGCCCACTTCCCGGGCGGATTCTGGTGCGCGCCCACGGGCTGGTGCTGCTGCCCGCCCATGCCCTGCTGCTGTTGCGCCATCATCGCCTGCTGCTGGGCAGCCGCCGAACGCTGACGGGCGGCGTCCTCCCGGCCGCGCTGATACGCCTCGGCGTGCCCCTTCATCTCGGGCATCTCACCCTCGATGGTCTCCAGCCAGCCTTCCCAGCGCTGCTGCATCGGCCGCACCAGACCGCCGCCGACACCGACGATCAGCACGCCGCCGATCACGGCGAGCACGGTGATGAGAATGGGCATGGTGACCGAGGTCGCGACCCCGATCTGATTGAGCGCGGCGATCAGGCCGACGCCCCAGATGAACACCGCCGCAACACGTCCCATCATCCGGCCGTAGGACAGACCGCTGAGCATGTTCGCGATCATGTCCATGACCACGCGGGCGATGGCGCCCGCGATGCAGACGATGACGATGGCGATGGCCAGTCGCGGCAGCCAGGCCACGATGCCATTGAGCATGTCGCTGATGGGATTCGGGCCGAAAACGCCGAAACCCAGTTGCAGCGTGAGCAATAGAACCGCGTAGTACGCCAGCTTCGCGATGATTCCGACCGCGTCGTAGCGACTGTCGGCGAGCATGTCCTTGATGCCGCCGCGCTCAACGAGCCGATCGAAGCCGACCTGATGCAGAATCCGCGTCACCAGCCGGGCCACGATCTTGGCCACGATCCAGCCGATGACCAGGATGGCCAGGAATCCGGCGAATTTGGGCACGAACGTGGCGACCGAACTCCACGCGTCGGAGAGCCCCTGCTGGATATCGATAGCCAAACTCGAGGTGTGCATATGGAACCCCGTCCCTTCGCTACCTGCTCCGGTTCCGGCCCGATGCCGAAACTTTGCTCCAAGGGCGATTTATACCCGCAGCCGATCGGCTCATTCGTCAGTTTGCGAAATAGTTGCCAAATCGGGTGCTCGGGAATTGCTGGACGGGACACGGCGAACGCCGGCAACCATCGGGGCGGCCCGGATACACGAACGGTGCGTACCGAGTATCCACTCGGTACGCACCGGGGCCGAACAGGCCGGGCCGGACTCAGTACGCGCTGTTGACGTTGTCCATCGAGCCGTAGCGGTGCGCGGCGTAGTTGCAGGCGGCCACGATGTTGGAGACCGGGTTCCAGACATCGAACGGGGTGCCCTCGACGTGGTACGCGGCGAAGGTCGGATCGATGACCTGGAGCAGCCCCTTGGACGGGATGCCGTTGATGGCATTGATGTCGTAGAGGTTGATGGCCTGCGGGTTACCGCTGGACTCCCGGATGATGTTGCGGAAGATGCCGTCGTAGCTGCCGGGGATGCCCTTGGCGGCCATGATGTCGAGCGCCTGGCGGATCCAGCCGTCGAGGTTGTTGGCGTAGACCGGGGCCGGCGGCGGCGCGATGGGCTCGGGCTCCGGCATGGGGGCCGGGGCGGGCACGATGGCGGCAGCGGCGGCCAGTGCGGCGTCGGCGGGGGTCTCGACCTTCTCGACCTTCTCGATCGCGGTCGGCACGGCGACGGCGGCGGTGAGGGAGTCCTTCAGGGCCGCGGGCTGCACGTCGTCCGAGGCCGCACCGGCGGCGGTGACGATGGAACCGAACACGGTGAGGGCGAGGGCGGCGGTGCCGGCGGTACGGGCGGCGGCGACCACCCTGCTGCGTTTGGCAGGGTCACGCAGCGCAGTCATGGCATTCGTAGGCATGGCGAATTTGATTCCTGTTCGGTTTCTGGGCTCGCAGGCCGAGGGAAGGCAGCGCTGACCAGACGGGTACCGTGGGGGTAGTCCGCTCCAGCGCTCGGGCTGTTTCGCGTTTCTGTTGTGAAACCCGTTACGGGCCAAGGAATTCTGACGTTGCAGGAGTCCTGCGGAGACGTCTGCGGCCGATGGGGCCGCGGTGCTTCAGCGCACCGGGGTGGTGATCGCGTTCCGCATGTGAGTTCGCATCTCCTTGCGTCAACCAGACTTGGGGTCTGTTTCCAACAAGGTCACAGCTTGATTGCGCCGGGTGAACACAGCTTGACTCAAAAGTGAACGGAAGGTGAACTGGCCCGCCTGGCAGTCCGTTTACCTGCATTAATACATGCACTGACCTGGTGATTCAATTCAAACCACGAAGTGTTTCGGATCACAGAACAATTTCGATCGGATGACGCGATATACCTCAAATCGACCATTTTTCGGTCGCCGAGGTACCCCGCGGGACTGATTTTTCGAAGGCTTCGACTCAGGCCGGAGACTGCGCCGGGGCCACCGCGGGCACCGAGAATCTGCGCAGGGCTCGCATCAACAGCGGGAGCATCAGCATCATCAGCAACAGGCGCAGGGTCTGCACGCTGGTGATCAGGGGCAGGTTGGCGTTCATCTTGTCGGCGGTGGCCAGCACGGCGTTGATACCGCCCGGCGTGGTGGCCAGGTAGAGGTCCGACATCTGCAGATCGACCACATTCGCCAGGCCGAGCGCGAGCGCCGCCACGATGCCGCTCAGCGCCAGTACGGCCGCCGTCATGCCGGGGATCATGCGGGCCATCTGGCGCACCACCTCGCGGGTGAAGCGGGTACCGACCTCGAAGCCGATGAGCACGAACAGCAGATCCTTGAACAAATGCGTCGGCGCGTACCCGTGCGAGATCCCGGCGGCGGTGAGCAGAGCGGTGAGCAGCATCGGACCCAGCAGCGCGGCATTGGGCAGATTGACCTTGCGGCCGAGCCACGTGCCCAGCACGCACAGCATGATCGCGATCGAGATGCCCGCCACCTGGTCGCCGCGACCGACGATCATCCAGTACGGCAGTTCGGGATTGGTCACACCGCCACCGAGAGTGGTTGTGCGGTAAGAGATTCCGGCTTCCTCGTCGAGTAGAGCGGCGATGGCCGGTGCGCTCAGCGCGACCAGCGCCACTCGCAGGTACTGCATGAACGCCACCCGGCGCGGATCAGCGTTCAGCTCGTCGGCGGCCGCGACCACCGCCGCCGATCCGCCCGCGAGCAGGCCCAGGGTCGCGGTCGGCACGTCCACCTTGGCCGCGCGCGCGAAGACCAGCGCGACGGCCACGCTCACCAGCACGGTCGCGGCGGTGACCAGCAGGACGGGCAGCAGATCGAGGCCGATCGAGGTCAGCAGCTCGACCTGGAGATAGCTGCCCATCAGCACGCCCAGCATGCCCTGCACGCCGATGCTCACCTGTTTGGGCAGCGGCTGCGGCAAACGCCCGCTCATGGCCAGCGCCGCGCCGACCACGATGGCCAGAATCATCTGCGGGGCCGGAAACCCCACGCGATCCAGCAGTGCCGCGCCGCCGAGGACCCCGGCCGACAACAGCACCCAACTGAGCGCCTGCCTTCGGTTCATACGAGCCGATCCTGCTCGTCAACCATGAACGGAGAGTAACAGCGCAGTTATCGCGCGGACCGGCCGTTGTGACTTCCGATGCACAACCGAAAAGACAAGGGGGAGACCACAAATCACATACGGGTAATTCGCTGGCCGCGGCGGTTGCGCGCTCGGTCGGGCGCTGTGGCTAACGCGCGGTCCGGAAACGCGAACGCCCGCCGGCGCGGAGAGCGCGGGCGGGCGTCGCGGGATGTCGTTTCGCTACGCGAGCGAACCCTCGCTCAGGAAGCCGAGCAGATCGTGCCGGGTGATCACGCCGACCGGCTTGCCGTCGTCGACCACCATGAGCGCGTCGGTCGACTCGAGCAGCTTGGTGGCCGCCGACACCGGCTCACCCGAGCCGATGAGCGGGAAGCCCGGGCTCATGTGCTGCGCCACGGAATCGGTCAGCTTCGCCCGGCCCTCGAAGACCGCCGAGAGCAGATCGCGCTCGGTCACGCTGCCCGCGACCTCGCCGGCCATGACCGGCGGCTCCGCGCCGACGACCGGCATCTGCGAGACGCCGTACTCGCGCAGGATCTCGATCGCGTCGCGCAGGGTCTCCTGCGGGTGGGTGTGCACCAGATCGGGCAGCTCGCCCGACTTGCCGCGCAGCACATCGCCGACGTGGGTCTCGTCGGTCCGGCCGTCCAGGCGGGTGCGCAGGAAGCCGTAGGAGCTCATCCACTGATCGTTGAAGATCTTGGACAGGTAGCCGCGGCCGCCGTCCGGCAGCAGCACGACCACGACCGCGTCCGGATCGCGCTCGGCGACCTTGAGTGCGGCCACGACCGCCATGCCGCAGGAGCCGCCGACCAGCAGGCCCTCCTCGCGGGCCAGGCGGCGGGTCATCTCGAAGGAATCGGCGTCGGAGACCGCGATGATCTCGTCCGGGATGGCCGGGTCGTAGGCGGTCGGCCAGAAGTCCTCGCCCACGCCCTCGACCAGGTACGGGCGGCCGGTGCCGCCGGAGTACACCGAGCCCTCGGGATCCGCGCCGATGACCTTGACCTTGCCGCCCGAGATCTCCTTCAGGTAGCGGCCGGTGCCGGAAATCGTGCCGCCGGTGCCGACGCCCGCCACGAAGTGCGTGACCTTGCCGTCGGTGTCGCGCCAGATCTCCGGGCCGGTGGTCTCGTAGTGCGACTCCGGACCGCCCGGGTTGGAGTACTGGTTCGGCTTCCAGGCGCCCTCGATCTCACGAACCAGGCGATCGGAGACGTTGTAGTAGCTGTCCGGATCCTCCGGCGCGACGGCGGTCGGGCAGACCACGACCTCGGCGCCGTAGGCGCGCAGCACATTGCGCTTGTCCTCGGAAACCTTGTCCGGGCAGACGAACACGCACTTGTAGCCGCGCTGCTGCGCGACCAGGGCCAGACCGACACCGGTGTTGCCGGAGGTCGGCTCGACGATCGTGCCGCCGGGCTTCAGCAGCCCGGCCTCTTCGGCGGCGTCGATCATCTTGACGGCGATGCGGTCCTTCGAGCTGCCGCCCGGGTTCAGGTATTCCACCTTCGCCGCCACCAGGCCCGAGTTCGGACCCACCACGGAGTTCAGTCGAACGAGTGGAGTGTTTCCGATCAGATCGACCACGGAGTTAGCGATGCGCATACCCCTCATCGTTGCAGAAAGGATATCGGCGCTTACGCGCACGTAGGCGATCTCACGTCGGCGGGAAATTACCATCGCCGCATGAGGACGCCGAACCACCTGCGTGCCACCGTGCTCCTCGGGTGCATCGCCGCCGCGACCACGATCGCCGCGACCGCTCCGGCCCACGCACGGACCTTCGAATTCCCCCAGCTACCAACCACCTTCCAGCCCAGCCCGTGCGGCGGCAGCATCCGCACCTGGGCCGAGACGAGCCCGAGCTACGGGGGTCGCGCCATTCTCAACGTGCGCGCCAACCCGATCGCCGGGCTCGGTCCAGGGCCCTGGATTTTCGCGCCGCTGTGCGAGAACCTGACCACCATCGCCTGGCGCAACACCAACACCGGGGCCACCGGCGAATACCGGGTGACCGTGGTCGCGGGCATCTACGGCAGCATCCAGTACGCCCAGTTCCAGGACACCGGCCCCGGCCACATCGTCACCACCATCTACTCCGACACCCTGCACGTCCCCCAGTTCGGCGCGTTCGACGTCCCGGCCCCGATCGCCCCGGCGCCCGAGGACGACTAGAACCGGCCTTTCACCCGCGGGTGAGTCCAATCCCACAGTTCAGTGATTGGGATACCGGCATACCGGGCGTAGGGCGCTCGACACACCCGTCGTACATTCGAAGTGGTTCACTCACGCTAGTAAGGAGTCCTCATGGCTGAGGCCGTTATCGTTTCGTACGCCCGCTCCCCCATCGGTCGTGCGCACAAGGGTTCGCTGGTCGGCATGCGCCCGGACGACCTCGCGGCTCAGATGGTCCGCGCGGCCCTGGACAAGGTCCCCGCCCTGGCCGCCAGCGATATCGACGACCTCATGCTCGGCAGCGGCCAGCCCGCCGGTGAGGCCGGCTTCAACATGGCCCGTGCCGTGGCCGTGCAGCTGGGCTACGACTACCTGCCCGGCGTCACCGTCAACCGGTACTGCTCCTCCTCGCTGCAGACCACCCGGATGGCCTTCCACGCCATCAAGGCGGGCGAGGGCGACGTGTTCATCTCCGCGGGCGTCGAGACCGTGTCGCGCTTCCCGAAGGGCACCGCCGACGGCTGGCCCGACACCCACAACCTGCTGTTCGCCGATGCCGAGGCCCGCACCAAGGCCACCTCCGCGGCCAACACCTCGTGGGTCGACCCGCGCGAGAACGACCTGCTGCCGGACGTGTACATCGGCATGGGCGAGACCGCCGAGAACGTCGCCACCTTCACCGGCATCTCCCGCGAGGACCAGGACCACTGGGGCGTGCGCTCGCAGCAGCGTGCCGAAGAGGCCATCAAGTCCGGCTTCTTCGAGCGCGAGATCACCCCGGTGACCCTGCCCGACGGCACCGTCGTCTCCACCGACGACGGCCCGCGCGCCGGCACCACCTACGAGAAGATCTCGCAGCTCAAGCCCGTCTTCCGTGCCGACGGCACCGTCACCGCCGGTAACGCCTGCCCGCTGAACGACGGCGCCGCCGCGCTCGTCGTCATGAGCGACACCAAGGCCAAGGCCCTGGGCCTGACCCCGCTCGCCCGCGTCGTGTCCACCGGCGTGTCCGGCCTGTCCCCCGAGATCATGGGCCTCGGCCCGATCGAGGCGGTCAAGAAGGCGCTCGGCAACGCGAACCTCACCGTCGGCGATCTCGATCTCTACGAGATCAACGAGGCCTTCGCGGTGCAGGTGCTGGGCTCGGCCCGCGCGCTGAAGCTGGACGAGGACAAGCTGAACATCTCCGGCGGCGCGATCGCGCTCGGCCACCCGTTCGGCATGACCGGCGCCCGCATCACCGCGACCCTGATCAACAACCTGCAGACCCAGGACAAGCAGTTCGGCCTGGAGACCATGTGCGTCGGCGGCGGCCAGGGCATGGCGATGATCATCGAGCGCCTCAGCTGATAGCTGCGGTGCCTCGGCCTCCGGCCTAGAGAGAGGGTGGTTTGGGGGCCCTGCCCCCGAACCCCCACGGGGCGCGGAGGGACCGGTCGAACTCGCGGCTGAAGTCTCCGCCGAACCGGACAGGGGCACGAGGGTCCGGCTTGCACTCGCGGTTGAAATCACCGCCAGACCTCTGCGGCGCCTGGGGTTCCGGACTGCATCCGCGGTTGGGACCTCCACCGCCGAGTCTCGAGCGAAGGTTTGAGGCAGGACCACCGCCTTGCTGTTCCGAGGGCTCGTGTGCCTCCTACCTGGGGGTCCGGGGGCATGGCCCCCGGTCACTTCAGGACAGCGCATCAGCCCCCCCCGCAGGTTCCGCGCGTGTTTTTT
>NZ_JBEXUS010000154.1:0-14514 GCF_040614455.1 Nocardia sp. NPDC005978 | reverse complement strand
GCCGGTGTTCGCGGCCGTTTCGCGTCCGTGCCCGCCCCGGGGGCCGTTCCGCGGCAGCGGTGGCGGCCGCCACCGTTCGGCGGCGCCGCCGCGCCCATAGACTCGGACCCATGGATGCCGCCGCGTGGGACGAGTTCTACAGCCGCACCGAATTGGTGTGGGGCGCACCGCCCGACGACACCGTCGTGGAACAGGTCTTCGGGCTCGAACGCCGGTTTCCGGACGGCCCGCACGCGGTCGGCGAACCGCGGCCGGAACTGCCGCGCGCGCTCGACCTGGGCTGTGGCGAGGGCCGCAACGCGCTCTGGCTCGCCACCCACGGCTGGGCGGTGGACGCCATCGACTACTCCCAGGCCGGGGTCGACAAGGGCCGCACGGTGGCGTCCCGCCTGTCGCGTTCGGTGCGCAGCCGCATTCGGTGGCACTGGGCCGACGTGAACGAGCTCGACCGCGCCGGGATCACCGGCCCGTACGAATTGATCCTGATCGCGCATCTGCACCTGCCCGCCGAGCAGCGCCGCGCCCTGCTGCTGCGGGCCGCCGATCTGCTCGTGCCCGAGGGCATGCTGGTGGTGCTGGGCAATGATCCCGCCAACCTCACCGAAGGCCATGGCGGCGAACAGGATCCGGCCCTGCTGTTCACGCCGGACGACATCGTCGCCGAACTCGGCCCGGCACGCGACGACCTGGACATTCGGGTGGCGGAGCGGGTGCGGCGCGCCACCGAGAGCCGGGACGCCATCGACTCGCTCGTGGTCGCGACCCGGCCCGGCCCGCCGCCGATCCTGGACGACGCCGAACTCGAGGGACTCGGGGTCGACGGGCCGGACGAATCGGCCGCTCCGCCGCGCTGAGGTCGAGCGCGCCGTTCGGGCGCGGTCACCGAGCGGGCGCCGTCACCCGAGGGCGGTGCGGGTGCACCGCGACGGGTGAGCCGCTAGCGGATCCAGCGCTCCAGCCACGGCTCGACGGTCGCGACGATCTCATCGAAGCCCGCGCGATAGGAATGCGCCTGCCCGGCGACGACGTGGACCTCCGCCGCGTCGGCCGCGTCCGGGATGCCGAACGGGTCGCGCGCGCCGTTGATCACCAGCACGGGGATGTCCCCCGGCGCGAGCAGTTCGTCCCGCCGGGACTTCTCCGGCTTCCCGGGCGGATGCAGCGGGAACGACAGCGCGAGTACGCCGCGCGCCCCGGCGTCGCGCGCGGTACGGCAGGCCACCCGCGCGCCGTTGCTGCGCCCGCCCTGGATCAGCGGGACGCCGCGGAATTTCTTGCGCAGCGCCGCGATGATCTCCAGCCAGGCGGCGTCCTGCGTCTCCGCCTTACCCGGTGCGCGGCGGCCCGCCACCCGGTACGGCTGCGTCACCGCGGCCACGGCCCCGCCCCGCGCCACCGCTGAATCGCGAACGGCGAGAATATCTTTCGCGTCGACACCGCCCCCGGATCCATGGGTGAGCACCAACAGGAACGCGGGCCTGCTCCGGCCCGTCCGCTCGATGTCCACCTCGGCCGGTCCGGCCGTCGTCTCGATGCGCATGAGCGCACCGTAGCCAGCCGTCCCGCACCCGCCGCGACGGCGCACCGCACGCCCTCGCCGAAAGCTCATAGCCGCCCGGTGCGTCCCGTGAGGAACGTCGCTAGCTGCGATAACGGGATCGGTACGCGCCCAACGGGTTCGCTATTGATCAGCAAACTGGGTGCTTCTGGTCACATTCGGCCCCGATCACCTTGGCCACCGCCCTACCGGTCGGTAACATGACACATAAGTTACCCGTCAGTAGCGCTTCTTTACGGTGTCTACCCGATGGGCCTAATGGGCGGGAACGGCAACCACCGAACCGCACCCATCTCAATGGAGAGTGAGTACGACCATGGGTCACTACAAAGCCAACATCCGCGACCTCGAGTTCAACCTCTTCGAGGTGCTCG
This sequence comes from Nocardia sp. NPDC005978, assembly GCF_040614455.1. NCBI lineage: Bacteria > Bacillati > Actinomycetota > Actinomycetes > Mycobacteriales > Nocardiaceae > Nocardia > Nocardia sp. NPDC005978. Next base: position 12,582 of record NZ_JBEXUS010000154.1, on the reverse strand, counting down.
GCCTGGGCAGCCTGCTGGACAACGGCGCCTACGGTGACCTGGACAGCGACACCGTGAAGGAAATGCTCTCCGAGGTCAAGCGTCTGGCCGAGGGCCCGCTGGCCGACTCGTTCGTCGACGGTGACCGCAACCCGCCGACCTTCGATCCCGAGACCCACACCGTCACGCTCCCCGAGTCCTTCAAGAAGTCCTACAAGGCGCTCGAAGACGGCGAGTGGTCCAAGGTTCCCGTGCGCGAGGAGCTCGGCGGCCTCGGCGCCCCCTCCGTCGTCGGCTGGGCCCTGGGCGAGATGATCCTCGGCGCCAACCCGCCGGCCCAGATGTACGCCGCCGGTGCGGGATTCGCGCAGGTCTTCTACAACAACGGCACCGATGAGCAGAAGAAGTGGGCTCAGAAGATCGCCGACCGCAACTGGGGCGCCACCATGGTGCTGACCGAGCCCGACGCGGGCTCCGACGTCGGCGCCGGCCGCACCAAGGCGATCAAGCAGGAAGACGGCACCTGGCACATCGAGGGCGTCAAGCGCTTCATCACCTCGGGCGACTCCGACGACCTGTTCGAGAACATCATGCACCTGGTGCTGGCTCGCCCCGAGGGCGCCGGACCGGGCACCAAGGGCCTGTCCCTGTTCTACGTGCCGAAGTTCCACTTCGACTTCGACACCGACACCATCGGTGAGCGCAACGGCGTGTTCGTCACCAACGTCGAGCACAAGATGGGCATCAAGGTCTCGGCCACCTGTGAGGTCACCTTCGGCGGCCACGGCGTTCCCGCCAAGGGCTGGCTCGTCGGCGAGGTGCACAACGGCATCGCGCAGATGTTCGACGTCATCGAGAACGCTCGCATGATGGTCGGCACCAAGGCCATCGCCACCCTGTCGACCGGTTACCTGAACGCGCTGGAGTACGCCAAGATCCGCGTCCAGGGCGCCGACCTGACCCAGATGACCGACAAGGCCGCGCCCCGCGTGACCATCACCCACCACCCGGACGTGCGTCGTTCGCTCGCGACCCAGAAGGCGTACGCCGAGGGCCTGCGCGCGATCTACCTCTACACCGCCGCGCACCAGAACGAGGATGTCGCGCAGCTGGTTTCGGGCGCCGACAAGGACACCGCGTTCCGCGTCAACGATCTGCTGCTGCCGATCGTCAAGGGTGTCGGCTCCGAGCGCGCCTACCAGTACCTGACCGAATCGCTGCAGACCTTCGGTGGCTCCGGCTTCCTGCAGGACTACCCGATCGAGCAGTACATCCGCGACGCCAAGATCGACTCGCTGTACGAGGGCACCACCGCCATCCAGGCGCAGGACTTCTTCTTCCGCAAGATCGCCCGTGACCGCGGTGTGGCCCTGGCCCACGTCGCCGGCCAGGTGCAGGCGTTCATCGAGCGCGAGGGTGGCAACGGCCGCCTGAAGCAGGAGCGCAAGCTGCTCGCCACCGCCCTCGAGGATGTGCAGGCCATGGCCGCCACCCTGACCGGGCACCTGATGGGCGCGCAGGAAGACCCCAAGGAGCTCTACAAGGTCGGCCTGGGCTCGGTCCGCTTCCTGATGTCGGTCGGCGACCTGCTCATCGGCTGGCAGCTGCTGCAGCAGGCCGAGGTCGCCATCAAGGCCCTCGACAACGGCTCCACCGAGGCGTTCTACACCGGCAAGGTCGCGACCGCGCAGTTCTTCGCGCGCAACATCCTGCCGGAGCTGACCTCGACCCGCACCGTCCTGTCGAACCTCGACAACGACATCATGGAGCTGGACGAAGCCGCCTTCTAGGAGTCGGGGTACCCGCCTCGCCGGGAATCCACGAGTAAGACTCGGTGCGCCCCGGGACCACGGTCCCGGGGCGCACCGCTGTTCCGAGGGGCTCCGAGGTGGCTCCGAAAGGGCGATGGTCCGAGCACGGCTATCCACAGCGTGTGGTGCGGACGGGTGATCGACCACTAGGTGTTGTGGCTCAACCACAGATCTATCCCAAGATCTATCCACCGCCTGTGGATAACTTTTGTCATATGCGCATCGCCGCACCCGGACGGTCGCGTCCACGCGGGTTCGCGGCGGGTTTCCGGAGACGTCGGATCCCTACACCAATCCCCTCCTGACCTGGCGAATCACACCCCGCGTGTCGTTGTCCGGCGCGGCGGACGGGAGCCCGGCGGACGGGCCCGCGCGGTTTTCCACAGCCGGCCCCGGGAGGGCTGGGGACAGGCCCGCGGGCGGGCATTCACCCGGGTTCTCCACAGTTGTCCCCAGGTTCATCCACGACACCGGGATAGTTTGGGGTGCGTGTTGCGTATGGGGAGACGGCGTAGACCGGGGTACCGCCGGCAGGTCGCAGGAGCGCTGACACTCGGAGCAAGGTGGGTGACGCCCGGGTGCTGGTGCAGGGCGAACCGCTGGATCTGCTGCCCGCGCTGCGCTCGCGGATCTACCTGAAATTGGCGATGGCGACCGTCGCGATTGTGTTCGCGGCGGTCGCCATCGATCGGTACGCCTATCCCGGGAGCGGGGCCGCTACTCGCACTTGACCACCGGGATGGGGTCGTATTTCACCGTGCGGGTGTGGCGGGAGATCTCCTTGCGGGTCGCCGCGTCGCGGATGATCCGGGTGTCGGAGGTGGTGAAGCCGGGGGCGCCTTCGGAGGCGATACAGTCCTTGCCCTTGGGCAGGGTCACCGTGTTGGGCTCGGTGGGCTTGGTGCGCTCGCCGGTGACGGACTCGACCTCGACCGTCTTCGTGCTCCACATACGGACCGTGACTTCGGAAGCGGTGGTGGAGGTTTCGATGAAGACGCCGTACGGGGTCTGATTGCGGAACTTCAGGTCGATCGCGCCGTCGAAGACCGTGGCCTCGCGGGCGGCGGGATAGCGCGAGATGTAGTAGCTGTGCTCGGTGTGGCCGGCGTCCTCGAGGCCCGCGAAGTACGCGGCGTTGTAGAGGGTGGTGGCGAACTGGCTGATGCCGCCGCCGACCGCGGTGCTCGGGCGGCCCTTGTCGATGATGCCGGACTCGACGTAGCCCTCGGCGACGCCGCGCGGGCCGGTGAAGTCGTTGAGCGAGAACGTCTCTCCCGGCTTGACCACCGCGCCGTTCACCTTGGTGGCGGTGACGCGGATGTTCACCCCCGACGGGCCGCTGAAACCGCTGGTGGTGAAGGAGCCGATGACCTCTTTCACGCCCAGCTTGCCGGCGTCGTCGGTGGTCAACTTGGGCTTGACCTGCTCGTAGACCACGGTCCGGCTGCGGTCACCGGCGGAAACCAGCAGGGCGGCAAGATTTTCGAAGGTCTTGTCCCAGTTGATGGTGTCGCCCACGACGGCGGGCACCACCGTCGCGCGGCCGCCCGTCAGGGTGAAGGTGGCGTCCTTGGGCTCGACCTCGGTGTCCTTCAACTGCGGTCCGAGCGCGGCGATCAGCGCCTCGTTGTTGTACGAGAGCGCAAGCCCGCCTTGCCCATCGGGCGCGAAGGCGAGCGCGCCGCCGATCTGCTCGGGTTCCAGCACCGCGTTGCCGCCCTTGCCGGTGAAGGTGATCGGCGCGCGCACCGCGGGTTCGGCGACCTCGCGCAGCGTGCGCGCGACCGCGTCGGCGTGCACGGTGGCCTCGGTCTCCACGGCGGGCAGTTCCAGCGGCGAACCGTCGGACCAGTGCTCGGCCAGCGTCTCGCGCGCGGCCGCGACGTCCAGGACCCGGCCCGGGATGGGCTGTACGCCTACCGGTTTCGCGCCCTCGAAGACGACCCCGCCCTCGACGGGCTGCCGATCGCCCGCGCGCAGGGCGTCCAGCTGGGCTGTCATGGCGGTGTTGTCGACGATGGCGGCGGGCTCCACGACGCGGGTGCCGAACAGGGACCACACGCGGGTGAACGGATTCACCGGCTGGTCGCCGATCCGATCCCACGTGCCGCTCCAGTCCACCGACAATCCGGCGTTCTTGGGCACCACCTCGGTCTTCACATCGCCGATGCGCACGGTCAGCGGCTGGGTGGCGCGCTGGTTCAGCACCTGTTCCAGCCGGGCCTGCGCCTGTTCGCGGTCCATCCCGCCGATATCCACGCCCGCGACCTCGACCCCGCGCGGCACGTTTCCGGACGATAGGCCGAAGTCCAGGGCGAAAGCCAGGCCGCCGGCGGCCATCAGCACACCTGCCGCGATCCCGGCGCGCTTTGCCGCCGCGGAGTTCAGGAACTGCCGTCCGGGCGCCGGGTCATCGGCGGTGCGCCGCGACTTCGCATGACGCCCGGGACTTTCGATGGTCACGAACCATCCTCCCAAATGGTGGAATACCGACCCGCAGGCGCGAGTTCACCGCCCACCATAATGGTCCGGGCCGACACGCGCCGCTTGTCAAGACTCACAGCAAACACTGTGCAACATGTTGCCGGGATATGAAAGAGCCCCGTGCGGTTGCCGGGTCGGGGGTCTGGCAACAGCACGGAGCCACCCCGTCTATCGGGGCCCGTCCGGGGTCGTTACACCCGATCCGCACGAGTGGCGAAAAAACTTCCGGCGACTTCGACTGGGACAATCGAGACAGTTCGCGATGCGAGCCGGGCCCCGCCCGCTCGCGCACAGGCAGAGCCTGGGAACGACGAGGCTCGAGATGACTCGAGGAGACCGGAATGCAGCTCGGAATGATCGGGCTCGGCCGGATGGGCGGCAACATCGTGCGCCGCATCGTCCGGGACGGGCACACCGCCGTCGGCTACGAACGCCACACCCCGCAGATCGACGCACTCACCGCCGAATTGGGCGACAGCTTCTCCGGCACCACCGACCTGGCGAAGTTCGTGGCCGCGCTCGAGGCCCCGCGGGTGGTGTGGGTGATGATCCCGGCCGGGGCCACCGGGGCGGTGATCACCGAACTCGCGGGTCTGCTCGAAGCCGGCGACATCGTCATCGACGGCGGCAACAGCCGGTACCACGAGGACATCCGGCGCGCGAACGACCTGCGGCCCAAGGGTATTCACTACGTCGACATCGGTACCTCGGGCGGCGTGTTCGGCCTCGACCGCGGCTTCTGCCTGATGATCGGGGGCGAAGCGGAGCAGGTCGCGTACCTGGACCCGCTGCTGAAATCCATCGCGCCCGGCGTCGAGGCCGCGCCGCGCACGCCCGGGCGCACCGGCGCCCCCTCCCAGGCGGAGCAGGGCTACCTGCACTGCGGTCCGGCCGGCGCCGGGCACTTCGTGAAGATGGTGCACAACGGCATCGAGTACGGGGCCATGGCGGCCTACGCCGAAGGCATGAACATCCTGCACCGGGCCGATATCGGGAACGCGGCCGACACCGAGCACTCCGCCGAGGTGACGCCCCTGGAGCACCCCGAGTTCTACCGCTACGACATCGACGTTCCCGAGGTCACCGAGGTGTGGCGGCGGGGATCGGTGGTCGCGTCCTGGCTGCTGGACCTGACCGCGGCGGCGCTGCACGCCGACCCGAACCTGGACTCCTTCGGCGGCCGGGTCTCGGACTCCGGGGAGGGCCGCTGGACCCTGGACGCCGCCATCGACGAGGGGGTGCCCGCCCCGGTGCTGTCCGCGGCGCTGTTCCAGCGGTTCTCCTCGCGCGGGGAATCGCGGTACGCGGACAAGGTGCTCTCGGCCATGCGCCAGGCGTTCGGCGGGCATCACGAGCTGCCGAAGCAGTAGTGCGGGTCCCGGCGTGCGATCCGCGCGTCCGGGATCACCGAACCACCGCGGGCGGCAATAACTTTCGACGCCGGACGGCGCATACGACGGTGGCTCCCGGTCATTCACCGGGAGCCACCGTCGTTCTTGCTCGCTACCTGCCGCGCGTCACAGGCCCAGGGCCTGCGCCGCCATCTTCGCCACCGCGAGCGGTCCGAAGGTGAGCAGGTACACCAATCCATCCACGATTGCCATCATGGCCGTACTCCTGTCAGTCGAAATTGCGGTCGATCCAGTCGATGGTCTGCATGCCGAACAGATCGACGCCCCAGCCGTACATGTCGGTGATGAAGCGCTCCATGGAGCAGTCGGTGGGCGCGTAGGTGACGTCCGCACCTTGCGACCGGTAGGTGTCGGCCAGATCGCGGGCGTCCTTGGCGGGCACCAGCGACATCGGCGAATCATCCTTGGCGCAGGACGAGATCATGATCTTGGAACGCGGAGTTCCGTTGCGCCCCAGGATGTTGTTCCGGAACGCCTCCTGGAAGTCGGGTTCGTCCGCGGGATTGAGCCCCGAGGTGAACAGCGCCTCCATCGGCACGAACGGCAGGCCGAAGTAGGCGGGCACCTGGCACTGCGTGCGGTAGAAGTTCGCCAGCGCCTGCCCGGCGGGATTGAGCTTGTCGTTCACCCGCATCTCCGGGTACCAGGGCTCGAGCCCCAGCAGGGTCGCCAGCGCGAAACCGGAGCCGACCGAACCGCTGGTGACGCGCATGAAGTTGCCCGGATCCACGACCATGCCCTCCATGACCGTGGTCTTGATGTTCAGCTCGGGCGCGTAGGCGGGCGCCATCTCGGCCGAGAACGCCGCTCCCACACCGCCGCCCGCGACGCCGAACAGCGCGATCTGCGCGGCGGGATCCAGACCCGACTCGGGCAGCGCCAAAGCCGCACGCGCGCCGTCCAATTGGGCGTGCCCGGCGTAGGTGCCCACGAACACCCCGTGCGGGTCGCGATCCGCGTCGTTGCCGACGTCGGAGATCATGACCGCGTAGCCCTTGTCGAACATGAGCGCCAGCGGGCCCAGCGCCGACCACGAGGAGCCGTCCAGCGGCGCGCCGCCGGTCCACTGGGTGCTCGGATGGCACGACCAGCCGACGCTGTCGTTGGCCTCCTGGTAGGAGATGAGCTTGCGGTCGGCGTCGGACCGGCCGTCCTTGGGAATCATCAGGATTCCGGTGCTGATGACCGGGCTGACGCCGTCGGGCGCGGTGGTCACGTACATGAGCTTGTACGCGGCGACCGTCCGCGGCTTCACGCCGAGGAACATCACGTCGACCGGTTTGGCCTTGAGAATGTCGCCGGGCTTTTCCCGTCCGGTGAGCGGGGGCTCCTGGTAGAATGGATCATTCGCGAGCAGCGCCTCGAATTTCTCTTCGGGCGTGGCGTTCTCGGCGGTGTTCAGCGTGCCGATGACGAACCCGTTGAACACCTTGTCCAGGCCGGGCACCTCGTTCACGGGCGCCTCGCCGACCGGCTCGGCGAGCACGGTGGTGGCGCCGGTGGCCACGCCGGCCAGCGTCAGCGCCGCGACCAGCAGGAAGGCGGGCAGTTTCCAGCGCGACATCTAGCTCACCGCTTCCGGGGTCAGCACGGTGACGCGCAGTTCACCGGCGGCGGAGGACAGCAGCTGCGGGATGTTCAGCAGCGGGCGTTTCGATTCCATTTGCACCTCGTACGGCGTCCGCATGGCAGCTTCCAGTGCGGGCCAGTTGTTCTCGACCTGATAGCGGTATTTGGGCAGCAGTTCGCTGCTGATGTAGTCCCAGCGGGACTCGAAGACCGACCAATCCCAGTCCGGCAGCGGCAATGTCAGCAGCGCGGGGCGGCCGTCGGCGGTGGTGAACCGCACGCGCACGGGGTTGAACTCCCGCGGCGGCACCACGCCCGCGACCGAGGGCGAACCGGCCGCACCGGTGGCATAGGTCAGGGCGGCGCCGATGTCGCCCCGGTAGGCGCGCACCTCGTCCCACTGCCTGCTGACCACCCAGCCCTGTTCCCGGTTCAGCAGCACGCGATTGCCCGCCGCCACCCGGTCGGGCACACCGGAGGCGATATCGCCCCAGGCGGCCATGATGTCCGCGCCGAACAGGCCGGCGGCCTCGAATTCGCGCAGCGCGGGCAGACCGCCGGTCACGTACGCGTCGTGCATGGGCATCAGGTCCGAGAAGATGTTCTTCTGCATCACCAGGATCATCCCGATGACGTAGCGGACGTCCTCGGGCGTGATGTCCGGCGCGGCGTTCGCCAGGGCGCGCAGCCCGCTCGGCAGGCTCGCCACCGCGGCGGGGCCGGCGGCCTGATGCACGGCGCCCAGCACCCGGTGCGCGGCGTCCGCGAGCCCGGGCAGACCGTAGAGGTCGGCACCCATCAGCTCGAAATCGATGAGCCCGCCGCCGAAGTCGGCGCCGACCTGTCCGCCCATGCCGGCCCACTGCAGTTCGCGATGGCCGAGCTGCAGGTCCTCGTAGTAGCGGTAGGACTTGATCAGGTTGTCGCGATTGGCGCGGACACCGGCGCGCGGATCCCAGGCACGCAGGTCGATTCCGGCCTTGCCCGTCGCGTCGACCAGCCAGTACTGGTAGAGCAGGGCGCTATAGCGGGCGGGCGGAATGCCTTGCGCGCGAGCCTGTTCGAGGAGATCGCCGAGTTCGTCACGGTCGTAGGGCAATTCGGGGTTGACCCCGCCGGGGGCCTGAGCGGCGTCCCGATTGACCAGCGGCAGATCGAGATAGCGGTCCACGGTGGCCGCCGTCGCCGGGGTGGCGGCCGCGAGCCCGAGCCCGACGGTCACCGCCACGCCGAGCACTGCGGAGCGCAGCGTTGCGCCGATACGCATAGTGTTCCAGTCCTTCTGTTTCGCCCCGTCCGATCCGAAAACCTGCTGTTAGCTGGAGCTATGCAGATTTTCCGGATCAGGACTACGACCCCTTCGTTGCCATCTGCCCTTCGCTGATCACGAATCCCCCTCCGACACTTCGGCAGATGTATACCTGCAGCTAGACCTGATAATTAGCTACGCAAAGGGGCACGCTACCCAGTACGTCCGCGAATAGTGAAATTGCCACTGTGTTAGTCGCCACATATTTGCTATTTGCTGTGGCATTTCCCACGAATTTGTTTGAACGCGTAACGCCCGGGCATTCGTCGGACCCCGGGCAGTCCAGCGGGACGCCTCCGCGACCCACCGCGCACGCGCCCGGCGACCTCGTTCCCGGCGCGACACGTGTGCCGAGATGGCCACCGGTGGCGGCGGGTCGCTACGGTCGGACGTATGCGCACCCTCCCGGTCCTCGTGCTAGCAATGACCACCGTGGTGCTGACCGCCTGCTCGGGTGGCAGCAGCACCACCTCCACGACCGAATCCGCCGGAACCACAACCGGATCCGCCGAGACCTCGCTCGCGCCGAGCACCAGCCCCGCGCCGCAGGACTGCGCGGCCGGGTACCTGTCGCAGTTCACGCTGCGGCAGAAGCTGGCGCAGCTGCTCACCGTCGGCGTGACCGGCGCGGCCGACGCGGAGAACGTGGTGCGCACCGAGCAGATCGGCGGCATCTTCGTCGGCGGGTGGACCGAGTCCTCGCTGCTGGCCGATCATCAGATCGACAAGGTCAAGGCCGCATCCCGGACCCCGCTGATGGTGACCATCGACGAGGAGGGCGGCCGGGTCTCGCGGGTGCGCAACCTGATCGGCGAAGCGCCGTCGGCGCGGGCGACCGTCGACGTCATGAGCCCGGAGGAGTTCTACACCTTCAGCCTCGACCGCGCGAAGAAGCTGAAGTCCTTCGGCGTGACCGTCAACTTCGCGCCCGATGTGGACGTGAGCAGCCAGCCGGCGGACAGCGTCATCGGCGACCGGTCCTTCTCCGACAAGCCCGACGTCGTGATCGCCTACGCCGACGCCTACATCCGCGCCCTGAAGGACGCGGGCGTCGGCAGCGTCATGAAGCACTTCCCCGGCCACGGCGCCGGATCCGGCGATTCGCACACCGGCGCGGTGCGCACGCCCCCGCTGGCCGAACTGCAGACCCGGGACCTGGTGCCGTTCCGCACGCTGATCGGATCCGGGGCGGCCGTCATGGTGGGCCACCTGGACGTGCCCGGACTGACCGAGCCGAACATCCCGGCCAGCATCAGCCCGCAGGTCATGCAGCTGCTGCGCCAGGGCACCGGGTACGGCGCGGCCCCGTTCGACGGGGTGATCTTCACCGACGATCTCGGGGGCATGGCGGCCATCACCAGTCGCATGAGCATCGAGGAGGCGGTGGAAGCATCGCTGGTCGCGGGCGCCGACAATGCCCTGTGGATCACCACCGACGCCGTCACCTCGGTGCTGGACCGGTTGGAGCAGGCCGTGAGCTCCGGCCGCCTACCGGGAGCGCAGGTGGATGCCTCGGTACTGCGCATGGCAAAGTTCAAGGGCACCGCTCCCACCTGCTGACCGTCCGGCGAATCACCGGCAATTCGCAATGGCGGAACTTACCTTGGAGTAAGATAGGGGTTCGACGTGTAAGGACAGACGTGTACAGCACGGTCTAGGAGAGTGGATGGCTGGCGGAACGAAACGGCTACCGCGCGCTGTGCGCGAGCAACAGATGCTCGACGCAGCCGTGGAGGTCTTCTCGCGCAAGGGCTATCACGATACGTCCATGGACGCCATCGCCGCCGAGGCGAAGATCTCCAAGCCCATGCTGTACCTGTACTACGGCTCCAAGGACGAACTCTTCCGGGCCTGCATCCACCGCGAGAGCATGCGCTTCATCGAGGCGGTCGCGGTGGCGGGCAACCCGAAACTGAGCCCGCACGAACAATTGCGCGCCGGGCTCGAAGCCTTCCTTTCGTACGTGGATCAGAATCGCCTGTCCTGGCAGGTGCTCTACCGGCAGGCCCTGGGTCAGCAGCCGTTCGCCTCGGAAATATCCAACAGCCGCGACCGGGTCATCGAACTCACCGCGAAATTGCTGGAATCCAGCGCCAAGTACGCCGAGCCCGGCACCAATTTCGAAGTGGTGTCGGTGGCGGTGATCGGCGCCGGCGAGGCCATCGCCGACCGGGTCGCCAGCGGCACGGTCGACATGGCGGAAGCGGTGGATCTGCTCGATGATCTGGCGTGGCGCGGCCTGGCGGGCAAGAAGAAGGACAACTAGCCCCGATCGGGTTGCCGCGGACCCCGTCACCTGCGACAGTTTCGACGGAATCGTGTTGCGGGACGGCCGGTGCACTCCGGCCGGGGATGGGGTTACACCATGTTCGGGCTGCTCAAACCATGTCAGCACGGCGCCGCGCGGTACGGCATGGACGCCGGGGCCTGGCAGACCCAGATGTGCGGGCTCTGCCTGGGCCTGCGCGACGGGCACGGCCAGCTCGCGCGGGCGGCGACCAACACCGACGCCATCGTGCTCGGCGTGCTCACCGAGGCGCAGCAGACCCGGACCGCCGAGCGCACGAGCGCGGGCCCCTGCCCGCTGCGCGGCATGCGGCGCGCGAGTGTCGCCCCCGCCGATTCGCCGGGCGTTCGCCTGGCCACCACGGCGTCACTGCTGCTGGGCGCGGCCAAGATTCGCGACCACCTCGACGACGGCGAGACCGCGCGCGGCGCCGTCCGGCCGCTCGCCCGCGTCTCGGGCCGCTGGCATGCGCAGGCCCACGACGCCGCGGCCGGCATCGGCCTCGACATCGCGCCGCTGGTCGCCGCCATCGAATCGCAGACCGCGCTCGAACAGGCCGCTGCCCGGCACGGCGTGCACACCGGCCCGGCCGACCTGGACGCGCTGAACCGGCTGACCGCGCCCACCCAGCTGTGCGCCGCGGAACTGTTCGCGCACACCGCGATACTGGCCGAGCAGCCCGCCAACGCGGACGCACTGCGCACGGCCGGTTGGCATTTCGGGCGCATCGCGCACCTGGCCGACGCCATCGAGGATCTGGACCACGACCGCGAGCACGGAAAGTTCAACCCGCTCACCGCGACCGGCATCGGCGCCGAACAGGCGCACGAGCTACTGCGCGAATCGAATTCGCTGCTGCGGGCCGCACTGGTCAGCGTCGGCCTCGAACGCGTGGGGTCGGTGCGCTGGCTGCTGCTGGATCCGCTCAACGGGGTCGTCCGCAGACTCGGGCGGGCGGCGAACGTGGTGCACGCGTGCACGTCCCGGGCCTGCGGGTCCCGGGCGGGGCACGGCTCCGAGTGGTCGCCGGGGACCGAGTCGATCGAAACCGGTCTCGGCGCCGGCCATGAGCACAGCGGGCACGAGCACCCGGCGGACACGCGAAAGGCGTTCGGCGCGAACGCGCTCCTGCCGATCACGAGCGCGGGCGCGCACGATGTCCATGCCTCCTACGGGCCGCCGGTCAGCAAGCCCGGCATCTTCGAGGGCATCGGCATCATCCTGGGCCAGTACTGCACCGGCTACGCGTGCTGCGCCGAGCACACCCGCCCGTGCAGCGGGCATCGCAAGGACGCCTGGATCAATCGCTGCGGCTGCGACGCCTGCAACGGCTGCGGCTGTGACGGCTGCGGCTGTGACGGCTGCGGTTGCGACGGTTGCTGTGACGGCTGCTGTTGTGACGGCTGCGGGTGCGGCTGCGACTGCTGATACGTAAAAGCCGCACACCGTTTCCCCGTCCGGATGTCGAAACCCCTGCGTGGCGACATACGGTGGTGAATCGGTGCGCGGCTCTCGCCCCACCCCGTGGGGCCGACGCTGTCGGCGGCCCGAACCATACCCGTGGTTTGCGGACTTCGTGGTCGATCCACGACCACCGGGACAGCGCGACCCCGGGTCTGCGGCTGAAGTGGCTCGAATTCGCCATCGTTCGCGGTGCTCGATGGCCCGGATGCGCCGGTGGCGCAGCGGCGACGAATCCGGCACGCCGATTGCCGCGCCGGGGTGTGGTGC
>NZ_JBEXUS010000153.1:0-14854 GCF_040614455.1 Nocardia sp. NPDC005978 | reverse complement strand
CACGGGATCGCGCTCCACCTCGCGCCCGGCCTCGCCCAGCAAGCTCATGACCGCGCCGAGCCGCCCGCCCAGCGCCGCCCGCAGCCGCCCGGCCACCCGTAACCGCTCCCGCGCCAGGGTGACCCGAGCCAGATCGTCCCGGGTCGCGGTCAGCCGATCCACCAGCGCGGGCAGCCGCAGCAGGCTGTACATGACGATCGCGATGGCGCCGGTGGTGAGCACGCCGTAGGCGAAGGCGTGCGAATCACCCCGCCAGCTCTCCCGCGTGAATCCCGCACCCGCGACGACGAGAAAGAACAGCACCCAGCGCCACCGGGTCGGCACACACCACAGCACCGTCACCGCCAGCACGCTGCCCTGGTACGCCGCCGATCCCCCGACCAGCGGAATCGGCAGATACGTCAGGGTGATCTGCGCGAGCAGCACCCACTGCCGGGTCGAGGCGCGCCGCTCGGCCAGCACCAGCAAACCGACCTGGAACGCGCAGCCGCCCAACGCCAGTGCGTCGGCCCCGCCCACCGCGAATGAGAGGGTGAACAGGACCAGGAAGAGGTATCCGATCGACTTATGGAGCAGCGGCACGCCATTGATTGCAACCCGGGGAAGGTGTCGGAGGCAATCGGGGTTGTTCCCGAGGTGAACCAAGGTGACGAGCGACGAACGATCCGGGTGCTGGTCGCCGAGGACATGTGCCTGCTGCGCGAAACGCTGGTGGCCTCCCTGGAACTGGAGGCGGACATCGAGATCGTGGCCGCCCTGGATTCCGGCGCGGCCATCGTGCGCACGGCGATCGCCACCCGCGCCGACGTCGCCATCGTGGACATCGATCTGCCGGACGTGGACGGCCTCACCGCCGCCGCGGACCTCCGGGAACGGCATCCCGCCTGCCGGGTGCTGATCCTGACCGCGCTGGCCAGTCCCGCACATCTCAAGCGCGCCATGGACATCGGCGCGGGCGGCTTCGTCCTCAAGGACAGTCCCCGGCACGAACTCGTCTGCGCTGTCCGCACGGTCGCCGCGGGCGGCCGGGTGCTGGACGCGGATCTGGCCTGTTCCGCGCTGCGCATGCCCGCCAATCCGCTCACCGATCGCGAAGTGGAAGTGCTGCGCTGCTTCTCCGAGGGCGCGGACCCCAGGGACATCGCCGCGCGCCTGCACCTGTCCTACGGCACCGTGCGCAACTATCTCGCCACCACGGTCACCAAACTCCAGGCCCGCAATCGCGTGGACGCGGTCCGCCTGGCCACCGACTCCGGCTGGCTGTGATCACCCGGCGAAAGCCCGTCGGACAACTCGATTCCCGGGCGGGCGGCCCGAGGAATTCCGGGTGGTCCGGCCGATGAATCTCAGCTAACCCAGCCGATACATCGGGAGAATCTCAGCTTCATACACGGTGCCCACAATCGACAGATGTTGAACCCCGGCCCCACCGTCGCGGAGATTCTGGCCTCGCACGAGAGTGGCAGCGGCTCCCCCACCAATACCGCTGCCCGCGTTGCGGATGCGATCGCGGCCCGCGGCGCGGACGGCACCTGGATCACCACCGTGCCCCGCGATCGCCTGCTGGCGGACGCCGCGGAGATCGAACGCCGCCCGGGCGCGCGCACCCTGCCGCTGTACGGCGTGCCCTTCGGGGTGAAGGACAGCATCGATGTGGCGGGCTGGCCCACCACGCTGGCCTGCCCCGACTACGCCTATACCGCGACCGAGACGGCGCCCGCGGTGCAGCGCCTGCTGGACGCGGGCGCGCTGTTCGTCGGCAAGACCAACCTCGACCAGTTCGCGACCGGCTTGAACGGCACCAGGACCCCGTATCCGGTGCCGCGCAGCGTCTTCGGCGGTGACCTGATCTCGGGCGGTTCCAGTTCCGGATCGGCGCTGGCGGTGGCACTGGGCCAGGTGCCCTTCTGCGTGGCCACCGACACCGCCGGCTCGGGCCGGGTTCCGGCCGCGCTGAACGGGATCGTTGGCTGGAAGCCCTCGCGGGGGCTGATCAGCACGGTGGGCTTGGTCCCGGCGTGCAAATCCCTGGACTGCATGACGTTGATGGCCTCGAGCATCGAGGATCTGGACCGCGTGTTCGACGTGATCGCGGGCCTGGACCCCGCCGACGCGTGGAGCCGGGCGCGCGGGCCGCGCTTCTCGGGCGATCGGCTGCGCGTCGGCCTGCCCGCCCCGTCGGAACTGGAGTTCTTCGGCGACGAGGTCTTCCGGGCCGCGCACCTGGGTATGCGGGACCGGCTGGCCCGGCTCGGATTCGACTGCGCGCCAACCACCCTGATGCCGTTCCTGAACGCCGGGGCGCTGCTGTACGAAGGCCCCTGGGTGGCCGAACGCCTGGTGGAGTTCGACGATTTCCTGACCGGCAAGCCCGAGTCCATGCTGCCGGTGGTGCGCGAGATCTTCACCGGCGCGAAGCGCTTCGACGCGGTCGACGTCTTCCGCGCCCAGCAGCGGCTGCAGGAGCTGAAGTCCGTGGTCGCCCGGATCTGGACCGATATCGACGTGGTCATGGTCCCGACCATCGGCACCACCTTCACCGTGGCGCAGGTCGAAGCCGATCCCATCGCCACCAACACCGTGCTCGGTCACTACACCCACTTCGGAAACCTGCTGGACCTGACCGCGATAGCGGTCCCGGTCGGCAGCACCGCGGACGGGCGGCCGCTCTCGGTCATGATCTTCGGCCCCGCGCTGGCCGATGACACCGTGCTCGCCGCGGCCGCTCGCATCCTCGACGAGCCGCGCCCATTGCTCGGGCACGCGGATTTCCGGCTCGCACAGAGAGAACGACGATGACAGCGGTTCACTACATACCGGCGCGACCGGCGCCCTTCGAATTCACCCCGGCCGCCACGGCCCTGCTCGTCATCGACATGCAGCGAGACTTCCTGCTGCCGGGCGGATTCGGCGCCAGCCTGGGCAACGACGTGGAGCTGTTGCGCACGGTGATCGAACCGCTGGCGCGGCTCATGGCGGCGGCCCGCGCGGCGGGCATCCCGGTGATCCACACCCGCGAAGGCCATCTGCCCGATCTCTCGGACTGCCCGCCGTCGAAACTGCTGCGCGGCAGCCCGACCCAGCGCATCGGCGATCCGGGCCGATACGGCCGGCTGCTGGTGCGCGGCGAGTACGGCCACGACATCATCGACGAACTCGCCCCCGCCCCCGGCGAAGTGGTGATCGACAAACCCGGCAAGGGCGCGTTCTACGCCACCGAACTCAGCGCGGTCCTGACCGCGCGCTCGATCGATTCGCTGCTGGTCACCGGCGTCACCACCGAGGTGTGCGTGCACACCACGGTCCGCGAGGCCAATGACCGCGGCTACGAATGTCTGGTCGTATCCGACTGCGTCGGTTCGTATTTCCCGGAGTTCCAGCGCGCCGGACTGGAGATGATCGCCGCTCAGGGCGGCATCTTCGGCTGGGTCGCCGATTCCGCGGCCGTCATCTCCACCCTCGCGGATACCGCCCCCGCGAAACACCCGGCCGCCTGACGCGCCCCGGCTCAGTGAACAGGAAACACCATGTCCGCCGATACCCGAACCCCTGACGAAACCGGCTCTCCCACAACGCTGTCGCTGCCCTGGTGGACGCGCGGGGACACCAACGCCTTCTTCGGCCTGTCCTTCAACATCCTGGTCAACGTCCTCACCCTGACCACGCTGTCCATCGCGGTGGTCAAGATTCCGAGCGGCGATGTACTCGGCACCGTGCTACCCGCCCTGGGCGTGGCGCTGGTGCTGGGCAATCTGTACTACATGGTGCTGGCGCGCCGGCTCGCCCGCCGCGAGAACCGGGACACGGTGACCGCGTTGCCCTACGGTCCCAGCGTCCCGCACATGTTCATCGTGGTGTTCGTGGTCATGCTGCCGATCTACCTGAAGACCAATGATCCCCTGCAGGCCTGGTCGGCGGGTCTGGCGTGGGCGTTCATGATCGGCGTCATCGTGATGATCGGGGCGTTCGTCGGCCCGTTCATCCGCAGGATCACCCCGCGCGCGGCCATGCTCGGCACCCTGGCCGGCATTTCCATCACCTTCATCGCCATGCGGCCCGCCGCCCAGATGTGGGAGGCCGCGTGGATCGGCCTGCCGGTGCTCGCCATCATCCTGATCGGCTTCTTCACCGACGCCAAGCTGCCCGGCAACATTCCCATCGGCCTGGTCGCGCTGCTGGTCGGCACCGCGATCGGCTGGATCGGCGGATACATGTCCGCGCCCGACGTCGCCCAGGCCGCGCGCGACATCGCGCTGGGTCTGCCCGATCTGCGCCTGGATCTGCTCGCGGACGGTCTCGGCAATCTCGCACCGCTGCTGGCCACCGCGATACCGCTGGGCGTCTACAACTTCACCGAGGCCATGAGCAACGTGGAGAGCGCGGCCGCGGCCGGGGACAACTACAACCTGCGCAGCGTGCTGCTGGCCGACGGTTTCGGCGCGATCATCGGCTCCGGCTTCGGCTCGCCGTTCCCGCCCGCGGTCTACATCGGTCACCCCGGCTGGAAGGACGCGGGCGGTCGCACCGGGTACTCGCTCGCCAGCGGCGGGATCATCGGATTGATGTGCCTGCTCGGGCTTTTCGGCCTGCTGGCCACCCTGCTGCCGATTCCCGCCATCGTCCCGATCCTGCTCTACATCGGCCTGCTGATCGGCGCGCAGGCGTTCCAGGCGGTGCCCAGGCTGCACGCGGTCGCGGTGGTGGCGGCGCTGCTGCCCAATCTCGCCGAATGGGGTGTGGGACAGATCGACAACGCGCTCAGCGCCGCGGGCACCTCGGCGAGCAAGATCGGCTCGGACGCGCTCGGGCAGGCGGGCGTGGTCTACGACGGACTGAAAACGCTCGGCGCGGGCGCGGTGCTGGCCGGGCTGGTGCTGGGCACCATCGTGACCTTCATCCTGGACAAGCGATTCCGGGCGGCGGCACTGGCCGCGGCGGTCGGCGCGGCGCTGAGCTTCATCGGGCTCATCCACGCCGCCGAGGTCGATTGGGCGGCCGCGCCCAAGGTGGCGCTGGGCTACCTGTTCTTCGCGCTGGTGTGCCTGGCCTGGTCGGTACTGCCCGCGACCGCTACGCCGGACGCGGATCCGCCCACCGAGGAGGCGGTCCCGGCCCCCACCTCGCCCACCCCGACGACGTCCACGGCCGCCGCTCCCGATGC
The DNA here is from genome assembly GCF_040614455.1 of Nocardia sp. NPDC005978. Lineage (NCBI taxonomy): Bacteria > Bacillati > Actinomycetota > Actinomycetes > Mycobacteriales > Nocardiaceae > Nocardia > Nocardia sp. NPDC005978. The sequence goes on along the minus strand of NZ_JBEXUS010000153.1, from coordinate 9,693 downwards.
GCCCGCGACCACGCCGCCGCCGGACACGACCGCCGATTCCGCCCGCACCTCCCCGGCCGCCGAGACCACCGACTCCGCTCCCTCACCATCGGAGTCGGCGCCGGCGCGGGCCGCGTCCACGCCGACCGAGTCCTCGTCCTCGTCGGTCTGAGCACGCCCGCGCCACCGCGACGCCGAAGTCCCGCCGCGTCGGGCGGGGCATCGGCGTCGCCCGGGTCGCCGTCCGGGCGGCCGCTCGCGGACAGGCGACCTGCCGTGCCGGGCAAGGCAATCCGCCATGCCCGGCGAGACCGTCCGCCAACTGGGCCGACAGGCAATTCGGCGCGCCCGCGGAGTGGATACTTTGCGGGCCGCCGGAGGGCGGGGCACACTCGGGACTGTGACACCGAATTCGTTGGGGCGGGTTTCTGAACTGGGCGGTTGGTCATGAGTGTGCTGGCTCGGGGTGAGAACCGGCCCGCGCCCGGCGAGCGCATGACGATCACCGTCACCAGCGCCGCCGGGGTGGATGTTTCCGCGCTGCTGCTGGGCGGCAACGGAAAGGTCCGCTCGGACGCGGACTTCGTCTTCTTCAATCAGCCGGCCGGGCCGGGGGTGACGTACCGCCACGGCCGCGGCGCGGGCGACATGGTCGACGTGCAGACCGGCGCACTGCCCCCGGACGTCGAGCGCGTGGTGATCACCGCGAGCCTGGACGGCAGCGGCCCGCCCACCTTCGCCTCGGCCGGGCCGCTCACCGCGACCATCGGATCCGACTCGGGCACTTTGAGTTTCCCCACCACCGGACTCACCACCGAGTCGGCCGTGGTGTGTGTGGAGATCTACCGGCGGTCCGGGGCGTGGAAGGTGCGCGCGGTCGGCCAGGGCTATGACGACGGGCTGGCGGGCATCGCCTCCGCGTTCGGGGTGAACATCGACGACGAGCCCGAACCCGCCGCGCCCCCGGCCCCGCCCGCGATGCCGGGCACCTACCCGCCGCCGAGCGGGTATCCGGCCCCCAATGCTCCCGCGCAGCAGCAGTATTCGCCGCCGCCCGCGCAGCAGCCGCCACACTCCCCGCCCCCGGCGTACTCCCCGCCGCCCCCGCCCCCGGCGTATCCCACGCCCGCCCCGGCCTATTCGGCGCCCGCCGCGCCCCAGGCACCCGCATATCAGCAAGGAGCGCAAGCCATGCAGAGCGATCTCTTCGATCCCCGTCATGCCGAGGTCGGGGGCGCGGGCATTCAGAAGCAGGGCGGCAAGATGATTCGCGTCGCGGTCAACGGCGAGGTCATGGCGCGCGCCGGATCGATGGTGGCCTACCAGGGTGATCTGCAGTTCAAGGCGCTGGGCTCCGGCGGCATCGGGCGGGCGATCCAGCAGCGACTGACCGGCGAGGGCGTTCCGCTCATGAAGGTCACCGGACGCGGGGATCTGTTCCTGGCCGACTCGGCGTCCGACGTGCACACCGTGGATCTGGACGGCTCGGACGGGCTCACCATCAACGGTTCCAACGTGCTGGCCTTCGAACCCTCGCTGAGCTACAACATCCGCCGGGTCGAGGGCGCGGCCGGATACGCCAGCAACGCGGGCCTTTTCAACTGTGTCTTCACCGGCCGCGGGCGGATCGCCATCACCACCCACGGTTCGCCGGTGGTGCTGCAGGTCGATCAGCCGACGTACGCCGATCCGCAGGCGGCGGTGGCGTGGTCGTCGAGTCTGCACACCGGCATCAAACGCAACGACTCGTTCGGCTTCAGCAGGCTCATGGGCCGCAGCACCGGCGAGGGCATCACCCTGTCGTTCTCCGGACGCGGATTCGTCATCGTGCAGCCGTCCGAGCTGCCGCCGGGCGGCCTGCTCGGCGGGACCGGCGGCGGGCAGCAGTCCGGGCAGAGCGGTGGCATGCTCGGCGGCATTCTCGGGTAGCGGTCGCCGCCGGCTCGTTCACGACCGGGCGGGCCGGCCGGTCACGGGGTGGCCGCGAACATCTTGCGCACGCCGGCGAACAGCTGCGCCGCGCCGCCGAGCGACCAGCCGCCGTCCACCGGGAGCACCACGCCGGTGATGTAGGAGGCCATGGGCGAGCCGAGCCACAGGCAGCTGTCGGCGATCTCGGCGGCGTTGCCGTATCTGCCGAGCGGCACCGATTCGGTGACGACCTGTTCGAGTTCGGGCGTCGGCGCCAGCCGGGCCATGCCCTCGGTGCCCGAGATCGGCCCGGGGGCAACGGCGTTCACGCGGACCCCGGCCGGACCCCATTCCAGCGCGCACACCCTGGTCACCATGTCCACGCCCGCCTTGGCCGCGCACGCGTGGGCCTGCATCTCCATGGCGTTGCTCGACTGCGGCGCGGAGATGTTGATGACGGCGGCGCCGGGTTTGCGCAGGTGTTCGTAGGCGGCCCGGAGCACGTGATACGTGCCCTTGAGGTCGATGTCCACCACCGCGGAGAACGCCCGTGCGGACATGTCGGCCGCCGCGGCGGGAAAGTTTCCGGCGGCGCCCGACACCAGCACGTCGATGTAGCCGAACTGCTCGCGCGCCGCCGTGAGCGCCGCCGCCACCGCCTCGTAGTCCCGGACGTCGGCGGCGAAACCCATCGCCCAGCCGCCGTATTCGGCCAGCTCCTCCACCGCGGCGTCGACCTTGTCACGGTTGCGGGACAGCACCGCCACACTCGCGCCCGCCCGGGCGAAGGCCCGCGCCACTTCCAGATTGATGCCGCTGGTACCACCGGCCACGAAAACAGTGCGGCCCGAGTAGTCGAATAGCTCTGTCATCCAGCCATTTTCCGGCCGAAAAGCGCACCTCGAGGCGATTCGCCCCGATCAGCTCCGACGAAACGCCCGGACGGGCCGGCCACCCCGGCGCACCGCAAGCCACCCGAATTCCGAACCCGCGATCACGCCCGCCCGCGCGCCGGCGACACACGGATGACGAAAACGACCATGGCCCGCGGGAAATCTCCCGCGGGCCATGGTCGTTCACCGCTACAGGGACGCGCTGCCGCTCGCCGCGCTGAGCAGGGTCGTCACGAGATTAGCGAAAACTTCGAGCAGTTCCATGGGGTGAACCTCATCGATCGGTAGCCGTATCGTCCCGAAAGTGGGACACCGCACTCTCACCGATGCGGATGTCCGGCAGGTAACGCCGAGGTGAAGAGTGGCGGGAGATGTGCACACGGTCGGCAAATGTCCGAATTGACCGAATTTGTGTAATGCAGGTCACACCGCGCTGCTACCGTGGCGATAACCCGCCGCAGGGCGCGCGGCGGAACATCTTCCGGAGGTGGTCCCGATGACCTCGGTCCTGCAATCCACACGCGAGCGAATCGCGCATACGGCCGAGGCGGTGCGCGGGCTCAAGCGGTTACGGGAACTGGGGCTGAGCGATCCGCGCGATCCGGCGGAAATGCTCCGAACCTTGAGGGAGTCAAGGGTTTTCGGGCCGCCCGCGACGGCCGTGCGGCGAGCGGGACGCCTGTTTCCCGACAACCCGGCCGTCGCCGACGAGCGTGGCGAGCTGACCTACGGCGAACTCGACCGGCAGTCCGACGCGCTGGCTCGCGGTTTGCAGCGCATGGATGTCAAGCCCGGAACCGTGGTCGGAGTGCTGGCCCGCGATCATCGCGGACTGCTGCTGACCATGGCCGCGCTGGGCAAACTCGGCGCGCGGCTGGCGCTGATGAACACCGGGTTCGCCAAGCCGCAGTTCGCCGCGGTGTGCGAGCGCGAGAACGTCAAGGTCGTACTGCACGACTCGGAATTCCTCGGCCTGCTCGACGCCCTGCCGCCGGAACTGCCGCGGGTGCTGACCTGGGTCGATGAGGGCGTCGAAATACCTTCCGGGGCAACGACTCTCGACGCGCTCATCGAGGCCAACGCGCCGACCCCGCTGCCCGCGCCCAAGAAGCCGGGCGGGTTCATCATCCTGACCAGCGGCACCACCGGCCTGCCCAAGGGCGCCCCGCGCGACAAGACCGGGCCGCTGTCCACCGTGCAGATGGTCGATCGCATCGACTTCCCCCGGGGCGGGACGATGATCATCGTTTCGCCGATCTTCCACTCCACCGGCTTCGGCACCTGGCTGGTCGGGGTGGCCTTCGGGAACAAGGTCGTGACCAGCCGCCGGTTCGACGCCGAGCGCACGCTGCGCCTGATCGCCGAACACCGGGCCGATTTCATGGTCGCGGTGCCGACCATGCTGCATCGCATGGTGGATCTGGACCCGGCGATTCGCGCGAAGTACGACACTTCATCGCTGAAGGGCATCGTGATCGCGGGATCGGCGCTGTCGCCGGAGCTGAGCCAGCGCACCGCCGAGGTGTTCGGCCCGGTGCTCTACAACCTGTACGGCTCCACCGAATGCGCGGTCGCCACGGTCGCGCGACCCGAGGAATTGGCCGTCGCGCCGGGCACCGCGGGCCGCTCCCCCACCACCTGCGAGGTGGTGCTCTTCGACGACGACGGCAAACGAATTCGGGCCAAGAATGTCAAGGGCCGCATATTCATTCGCTCCGGGTCACCGTTCAAGGGCTATACCGACGGGCGGCACAAGCAGATCATCGAGGGCTATATGTCCAGCGGCGACGTCGGTCATTTCGACGACAACGGCCTGCTGTTCGTCGACGGCCGCGATGACGACATGATCGTCTCGGGCGGAGAGAACGTCTTCCCGCAGGAGGTCGAGAATCTGCTGCTCGAGCGCGCCGACGTGTTCGACGCGGCCGTGATCGGCGTGGACGATGTCGAGTTCGGCAAGCGGCTGCGGGCGTTCATCGTGCCCGAGCCCGGCGAGAAGCCCGATCCGGACGAGATCAAGCTGCACGTCAAGAACACCCTCGCCCGCTACAAGGTCCCCCGCGATGTCGTGTTTCTCGATGAACTCCCGCGCAATGCCACGGGCAAGCTGCTGCGCAAGACACTGCTCGAATACCAGATCTGAGTCCCGCGCGGGGACCCGGGGAGGTAATGCCTACCACGCCGCCGGCCAAATATTCGATACTTGAAGTAACAGAGACCTCGGCCACATCGATACGCTCGCTGCTTGCTAGGGTTGGCCCGTACTGGATATCGAGGTTGCGGACCGAAAGCCGACTCGTCCGGCAGGGGATTCGCGGAAGGTTGTACCCATGTCATCAGCCCTATCGGCAGGCACGGTTATTCGTAAGGCGGGGGATGCGGCGCTGAGCATCAACGCCATGGTCCGCGGTGGATTGGTGAACCCGCTGCGCCTGGATCATGCGGTGAAATCGGCCCTCAATATCGCCAAGTTCGGGCCTTTCGCCGGTGCGCTCATCCACGGCGCCACGACCAACCCGAAGTCCGCGGCGATCGTCGACGAGCGCGGCGAGATGACGTTCGAACAGCTGGACAAGCAGTCCAGCGCCATTGCCCGCGGCCTGGCCGCGCGCGGCATCGAGCCCGGCGACGTCATCGGCGTCCTGGCCCGTGATCATCGCGGCATGGTGCTCACCCTGGTGGCGGCCGGCAAGCTCGGCGTGCGCACCGTGCTCATGAACACCGGCTTCGCCAAGCCGCAGTTCGCCGACGTGAGCGCGCGCGAGAAGGTCAAGGCGGTGCTGCACGACAGCGAGTTCTTCGACCTGATGAGCGCGATCCCCGAGGATATTCCGCGCGTGCTGACCTGGGTCGACGAGAAGGACGACGCCGATCCGAGCATCCCGACCCTGGAGACGCTGGCGGCCGGGCAGTCCACCGCCCCGCTCACGCCGCCCGCGAGTCCGGGCGGCATGGTCATCCTGACCAGCGGCACCACCGGCACGCCCAAGGGCGCACCGCGCGACAAGGTGAGCCCCTTCATCACCGCGCAGTTCCTGGACCGAATTCCGCTGCCGCGCAACAGCACCGTCGTCATGGCCGCGCCGATCTTCCACGCCACCGGCCTGTCGCAGTTCACCATCTCGATCGCGCTGGGCAACCGAGTGGTGTTCCAGCAGCGGCGTTTCGACCCCGAGACCACCCTGGCCAACATCCAGAAGTACCGGGCCCAGGGCCTGACCGTGGTGCCCACCATGATTCAGCGCATCCTGGATCTGCCGCCGGAGACCCTCGCCAAGTACCAGCCGTCGGAGACCCTGCGCGTGCTGTTCGCCGCCGGCTCGGCGATCCCGCCGGACGTGGTGACCCGCGCCCTGGACTACTTCGGGGATTCGCTCTACAACCTGTACGGCTCCACCGAGTGCGCGGTCATCACCGTGGCCACCCCGAAGGAGCTGCGCAAGAATCCGACCACCGCGGGCCGCGCCCCGGTCGGCATTCGCATCGCGCTCTACGACGAGAACCGCAAGCGCATCACCGCGCCGAACGTGACCGGCACGATCTTCATCGAGAACAGCCACTCGTTCAAGCAGTACACCGACGGCCGGACCAAGGAGAGCGTCGACGGGCTCATCTCCAGCGGCGACGTCGGGCATTTCGACACCGACGGCATGCTGTTCATCGACGGCCGCGACGACGACATGATCGTCTCCGGCGGCGAGAACGTCTTCCCGCAGGAGGTCGAGAACCTGCTCTCCAACCGGCACGACGTGTTCGAGGCGGCCGTGGTCGGCGTCGACGATCGGGAGTTCGGCAAGCGTTTGCGGGCCATCGTGGTGCCGGGTCCGGACTCCGCGCGCGACGCCCAGGAGATCAAGGACTACGTCAAGGCGAATCTGGCGCGCTACAAGGTGCCGCGCGAGGTGATCTTCCTCGACGAGCTGCCCCGCAACGCGACCGGAAAGCTGCTGCGCAAGCCGCTGATCGAAATGTCCGTCCCCACCGAATAGTTCCGGATGGAATCGGAATGAAAGCGCGGGAATTCGGCGGTTCGTTCTCGGTTATCATCAGCACGTGAGTTTCGTGTCCGGCCGGTCCTCGGCGCATATCCGCAGTGATGCGGCGATGTTGCGCGGTGGGTCGGCCGGTTCGATTTCCGGGGCGCTCGCCGTCGCCGCGCACGGCTGGATCTCGGGGGCCGCGCCCCTGGAATCGGAGGCGCTGACGCTGCTGGTGGCCGCTTCCGCCGCGGTCGGCGCGCTCGTCGCGGGGATCGGTGTCCTGCGCACCACACGGCTCGGGCTCGTCGCGGCGCTGCTGGGCGGGCAACTGCTCGGGCACTTCGCCATGCTGTGGGGTGCGCCGGGCGGCGGGCATCACGGCCATCACCAGGCCTCGGTCTGGAGTCCGGCCATGCTGGCCGCGCACCTGAGCGCCGCCTGCGTCGCGGCGGTGGTGATTCTGGGCGCCGAGGCCGCGTACCGGATCGTCAGCGGTGTGCTGACGTGGGCGCTGCCCGTTCCGATTTCGCTGCCGGTGCTGTCCGGGCCGCCCGCGCTGCCCATTCCGCACCGCGACCGCGTCGTGCTGCGCGTGCTCGCGGCCGACGCCTTCCGCACCCGCGGGCCACCCGCCTTCGTTCGAGGCTGATCTTTTCTCCGGGGCTCGATCGAGTCCCCGCATCCCCGTGCGCACGGTGCTGTTCTCCGTGTGCCATCGCCGTATTCGGCGACCCGGGGTATTTCCTCGAACGAAAGACCGCTCGTGACAATCACAGAAAGCGGTGTCGATTCCTCGGCACCGCAACCTTCCCCTACCGGAAAGTCGGACGCGACGGAGAACAAACCGTCGACCGGCTCCACCAAACGCGGCGCGGGCAATGCCTTTCAGGCGCTGATGCTGCGACTGCATTTCTACGCCGGCGTGTTCGTTGCGCCGTTCATCCTGATCGCGGTGGTCACCGGTGCGCTGTACGCGATCGCGCCGCAGATCGAGAACTTCGTCGATCGCGGGCTGCTGCACACCGATTCGACCGGTGCGCCCAAGCCGCTCGCCGAGCAGATCGCCGCGGCCACCGCCCAGGTTCCGGACCTGTCGCTGGCGGCTGTCGCGCCCGCGCAGAACACGGGCGACACCACCCGGGTGATCTTCACCGATCCCTCGCTCGGCGAGTCCGAGCGGCGGGCGGTGTTCGTCGACCCGGTGACCGCGCAGCCGCAGGGCGTGAGCGTGGTCTACGGCAGTTCGGGTCAGTTGCCCACGCGCACCTGGATCGACACCCTGCATCGCACCCTGCACCTGGGTGACCTCGGGCGCTACTACAGCGAGATCGCCGCGTCCTGGCTGTGGCTCATCGCGCTGGCCGGGCTGGTGCTCTGGTACCGCCGGGTGCGGGCGCGGCGCGAACGCCGGTCCGCGGGCTGGCTGCTGCGGGTCGATCGCTCCAAGCCGCGCGCTCGCACGCTGAATTGGCATGCGGTCGTTGGTTTGTGGGTGCTGCCGGTGGTGCTGCTGCTCTCCGCGACCGGTATGACCTGGTCCAAGTACGCCGGTGAGAACGTGGGCGAGCTCCGCAAGGAGCTGAGCTGGATGACCCCGGCGATCGACCAGAAGCTGCCCGGCGCGACCGGTCCGGTCGCGGCCGCCGGTGGCGACCATGCCGATCACGGCGGCAAGCCCGCCGCGCCCAAGCCCGCGGCGAACAAGGCCGCGCAGGCCGACACCGCCTACGCGGTGGCCCGGGCGAACGGGCTCGAGGGACCACTGGAGATCAGCATTCCGGCGGCGGACAACACCGCGTTCGTGGCAAAGGAACTGCGGCGGCCCTTCGTCTACACCCAGGATTCGATCGCGGTGAACGGCGAGACCGGTGTGGTCACCGACGTGCTGCGCTTCTCGGACTGGCCGCTCATGGCCCAGGCCACCAACCTCGGCATCGGGCTGCACATGGGCGTCACCTTCGGGCTGATCAATCAGCTGGTGCTGCTGGTGGCCATGCTCGCGCTGCTGACCGTGGTCGTGCGCGGCTACCTCATGTGGTGGCGGCGCCGGCCGACCAGGGAGACGAGCAAGCTGGGCGCCGGTAAGGCGCCGCGGCGCGGGGCCATGCGGCAGACGCCGCTCTTCGTGCTGGTTCCGTTCGTGGCGGTGGCCGCGGTCGTGGGCTGGTTCGCGCCGCTGCTCGGCATTCCACTGCTGGGGTTCCTGGCGCTCGACGTGCTGGTCGGCTTGGCAGCCCGCCGGCGCGCGTCCGCCTGATCTCCCTCTGATCCGCTGCCCGGCAGCGGTTTTCACACATTCACAGCCGAATCCTGCCAGCGACACCGCCTTCCGGCCGTGCCGCCGGATTCGGACGCCCTGTCACGATCCGGCGCGCTGGATCGTCACCACTGCACTGCGGAACCCGACCGCACAAGACGCGAGGAACTACCCCTGATGAAGATCAAGATGTTCGCCCTGTCCGCCGCCGCCGTCTCGAGCATGCTGGCCGTCGGCGCGAGCACCGCGCACGCGGCTCCCGCTCCCGAGGCGAACGCGGACGGCGCGATCAACTACGCCGTCACCACCACCGGGGAGCACGCCGTCATCAACACCGACGCCGGTTCGCTGGTGGTCGAGGACGGTGTGTTCAAGGTCAAGGCCGACAATGGCGTCACCGTCGCCGGCACCGAATTGAGCGTTCGCGTAGACGATTTCGTCTTCCCCATCGCCGCCGACATCACCGGCCGCACCGCGACCCTCACCCCGCGGCTCGACCTGGCGCACGCGGTCTACCAGCCGGTGGCGCTGCCGTTCGAGAACTCGGCGCCGTGGAAGTCCGAGTACGACCGAGAGGTCGCCGCGTGGTCACGCATGACCAGCACCATCTCCCTGGGCGCCAGCATCGCCACCCTGGTCGGCGGCATCGGCGGCGCGGCCCTCGGCTGCGTCG
>NZ_JBEXUS010000152.1:0-15163 GCF_040614455.1 Nocardia sp. NPDC005978 | reverse complement strand
CTGGGCCACCGCGGCGGGCAGCGCCTCGCCGATGGCGAGCACGCGGCGCAACGGCGCGGCCGCCCCGCCCGTCCCGGCGATGAGCAGCGCGTCCAGCATGGACGGCACGGCGTGCAGGGTGGTGACGTTCTCCCGGACCATGAGGTCCCCGAGGTAGTCCGGATCGCGGTGCCCGTCGGGGGCCGCGATGATCAGGCGACCGCCCGCGACGGCGGCGGACCAGAACTCCCAGACCGACAGGTCGAAGGTGGCGGGGGTCTTGAGCAACACGGCGTCCTGCACGCCGAGCCCGAATTCCGCCGTCTTCCACTGCAACTGGTTGGCGATGGCCGCGTGCGTGACGGTCACGCCCTTGGGCCGGCCGGTCGAGCCGGAGGTGAAGATGACGTACGCGGCGTGCTCGGGCCGCAGCGGGGCGCGCCGCTCGGCGTCCGACACCGGAGCCGCCGAGTAGCCCGCCAGCTCACCGTAGGAGTCCAGCAGATCGATGCGGACCTGCGCGGTGTCGATCGGCAGATCGTCGCCGGAGGTCAGCACCGTCACCGGATCGGCGGTGTCCAGGATGTATTCGATGCGATCGGCGGGCTGATCCGGATCGATGGGCAGGTACACCCCGCCCGCGACCGCGACCGCGTACATGGCCACGACCAGATCGACCGAACGCCGCAGGGCGAGGCCGACCCGGACCTCCGGGCCGACGCCCATGGCGATGAGGTGCCGCGCGAGGCGGTTCACCCGGCCGTCGAGCTCGCCGTAGGTGACCTCCGTGCGGGAACCCGCGCCGTCGCCCACCAGCGCGATGCGCGCGGGTGCGGCCGCCACCGTCCGCGCCAGCAGCGCGGGCAGGGTGGCCGTGGCGTCCACCGCGTGCGCGGTGTCGTTCCAGGAGCGCAGGATTCGCTTGCGCTCGGGAACGGCCAGCAGGTCGTAGTCGCCGACCGGCAGCTCCGGGGTCAGCGCCGCGATATTGAGCAGGGTGCGCAGCCTGCCCACGATCGCGGCCGCGGTGCTCTCGTCGTACAGCGCGGTCGAGTAGGTGAGCTGGGCGGTGAGCCCGTCCGGCGCGCCGTCGGCGGTGTACCGGTCCACGATCACCAGGTGCAGGTCGAACTGCGAGATGGTGGTCTCGAAATCGGCCGCGCCGATGCGCAATCCGGCCAGCTCCAGTTCCGGCGTCTCGGTGTTGTTGAACGAGAAGCCCACCTGGAACAGCGCGTGCCGGGCGGTGGAGCGGACCGGATCCAGGGCCTCCACCAGCCGCTCGAAGGGCACGTCCGCGTTCGAGAGCGCGGCCAGGTCGGCCTCGCGCACCCCGGCCAGCAGCCCGGTGAAACCGGCGCCCGTGTCGACCCGGGTGCGCAGCACCAGGGTGTTGACGAACATGCCGACCAGATCGTCGAGCGCGTCCTCGCCCCGGCCCGCGACCGGCGTGCCGACCGCGATGTCGGAGGTGCCGGACAGGCGCGCCAGCAGCAACGCCCACGCGGCGTGCATGACCATGAAAAGCGTTGCGCCATTGGCTCGCCCGAGCTTGACCAGGCGATCGTGCAGATCGGAGTCGAGATCGAACTCGACCGAGCCGCCCGCGGTGGACAGCACCGGCGGCCGGGGCCGGTCGGCGGGCAGTTCGAGCTGATCGGGCAGACCGGCCAGGGCCGCGGTCCAGAACTTCAGCTGGCGCGCCAGCAGCGAGCGCGGATCGTCCTCGGTGCCCAGGCGGGCCCGCTGCCAGATCGCGTAGTCGGCGTACTGCACGGCCAGCGGCGCCCAGCCCGGCTCCTGCCCGGACTGCCGGGCGGCGTAGGCGGTCATGACGTCCCGGGCCAGCGGGGCCATGGAGGCGCCGTCGCCCGCGATGTGGTGCACGACCACGACCAGCACGTACTCGTCCGTCGTGCCCGCGGGGGCGAACAGGCGGCCCCGAATCGGCACGGTGGTGGTGACGTCGAACCCGGCCGAGACGAATTCGGTGATGACGCCGAACAATTCGTCGGGCGCGACCGAGACAGGGGTGAGCGCGGGCAGCTCCACCTCGCCGGCGGGCTTGATGACCTGCACCGGCCCGGCGTGGGTGAGCGGGTACACCGTGCGCAGCACCTCGTGCCGCAGCACGAGATCCGCCATGGCGGCTTCGAGCGCGGGGATGTCCAGGGCGCCGGTCAGCCGAATGGCCATCGGCATGTTGTAGGCCGAGGAATCGCCGTCGAAGCGGTTCAGGAACCACATGCGCTGCTGCGAGAGCGACAGCGGGACGGGGTCGTTGCCGGTGCGGGGCACCAGCGGCGGCACCGCCCACAGCGCGACGGATTCGGCGTCCACGGTGGCGGCCAGGGCGGCAACCGTCGGATGCTCGAAGACCGTGCGCATGGCCACCTCGACCCCGAGCCGGGCCGAGAGCCGAGCCGAGAGCTTGACCGCGCTCAGTGAGTTGCCGCCGAGAGCGAAGAAGTCGTCGTCGAGGCCGACGCGCTCCGCGCCGAGCAGTTCGGCGATGGTCTCGGCCACGGCCGTTTCCACCTCGGACTCCGGTGCGCGGAAGGCCGCCGTGCGGAACACCGGCTCCGGCAGCGCCTTTCGATCCAGCTTCGCCATCGGGGTGAGCGGGATGGCGTCGATCACCATGATCACGGCCGGGACCATGTAGGAGATGAGCGAGCGGCCCGCGAAGGCGCGCAGCTCTTCCGGATCCACCACGCGTCCCGCGGCGGGCACCACGTAGGAGACCAGCGAGACGTCGCCGCTGCGGCCGGTGTGACCGATGGTGACCGCGAAGTCGACGTCCTCGTGCGCGACCAGCGCGGAGTCGATCTCGCCGAGTTCGATCCGCAGCCCGCGCACCTTGACCTGGTCGTCGGTGCGGCCCAGGTATTCGATGGTCATCTCGCCGGCGCGCGCGACCCAGCGCACCAGGTCGCCGGTGCGGTAGAGCCGGCCGCCGGGTTCGCCGTACGGGTCGGCGACGAAGCGGTCCGCGCTCAGCGCCGCGCGGCCGTGATAGCCGCGGGCCAGACCGGGTCCGCGCAGGTAGAGCTCACCGGCCGAACCGTCCGGCACCGGGCGCAGTCGCGGATCCAGCACCACCGCGGACTGGCCGTCGACCAGATCGCCGAGCACCACGCGTTCGCCGGGGCGCAGCGGGGAGCTCTGATGGCTGATGATGGTGATCTCGGTCGGGCCGTAGCCGTTGTACAGCTCGCGGGTGCCGCCCCAGCGATCGACCAGGTCCGCGCCGAAGCCCTCGCCGCCGACGATCAGGTACGGCATGCCCGCCAGGGTCTCGGGATCCAGGGTGTTGATCACCGCCGGGGTGAACACGCCGTGCGTGACGCCCTCGGATTCGATGAGTTCGCGCAGCTCCGCGCCGCCGATGATCTCCACCGGCGAGACGACCAGCGCCGCGCCGACCGGGAGCGCCATCAGCAGTTCCAGGATGTTGGCGTCGAAGCTGGGCGAGGTGCGGTGCAGCACGCGGGAATTCGCGTCGGTCGGGGAATGCGAGTGATGCACCGCGGCGATACCGATGATGCCCGCGTTGCCGACCACCACGCCCTTGGGCCGGCCCGTCGACCCGGAGGTGTAGACCATCCAGGCGGCGTTGTCGGTGTGCACCGGGCGGACCAGTTCCGCGGCGTCCAGGCGGGACCCGGACAGCGCGGCCAGATGCTCCTCGATCATCGGGTCGTCCAGCACGATCCAGGTGTCGCCCGGTAGCCGGTCGACGTACTCGCGCAGCGTGATGCCAACGGCCGCACCGGAATCGGACAGCATGAAGCCGATCCGCTCGGCCGGATAGGTGGGATCCACGGGCAGGAAGGCGGCGCCGGTCTTGGCGACCGCGAACAGCGCCACCACCGATTCCACCGAACGCGGCACCGACAGCGCCACGAATTCCTCGGCCCCGACGCCGCATTCGATGAGCAGCCGGGCCAGGCGCGAGGACCGCTCGTCCAGCTCCCGGTAGCTCACGTGCGCGCCCCGGTAGATGAGCGCGGTGGCCTCGGGATCCAGATCCACCGCCGCGTGCAGGATCTCGGCCAGGCTCCGCGGCGGCAGCGCCGCCGGGCCGCGGCGCGCCAGGATGGCGGCCTGCTCGCCCTCGGACAGCACCTCGACGCTGCCGATGGTGCGGGACGGATCCGCGGTGACCGTGCCGAGCACCCGGGCGAACCGGCGCAGCAGGTCCCGGGCGGTGGACTCGTCGTACAGATCGGTGGCGTAGACGATCTCGATCAGCAGGTTGCCGTCGGCGTCGAGTTCCTCGCCGACCGAGAAGGTCAGGTCGAACTTCGCGACGGTGTCGTCGAACTCGACCGGCTCGAGCACCAGGCCCGGGACCGCGTGCGTGCCGGAGTCCAGGTCGAGGTAGTTCAGCGTCACCGTGAACAGCGGGTGCCGGGACTGATCGGCGGTCACCCCGAGCGCGGTGACCACCTGCTCGAACGGCACGGTGGCGTGCGCGAACGCGGCCAGGTCCACCGCGCGGCTCTCGGCGAGCAGCTCGGCGAAGGTGCGGTCCCGAGCCGGATTCGTGCGCAGGGCAAGGGTATTGACGAACATGCCGACCAGGCCGTCCAGCGCCGGCTCGTCGCGCCCGACCACCGGGGTGCCGATGGCGATGTCGTCGGTGCCCGAGAGCCGGGCCAGCAGTGTGGACAGCGCCGCGTGCAGCACCATGAACGGCGTCGCGTGATGCCGCTTGGCCACCTCGCGCACGCGCTCGCCCACCCCGCCGCCGATCCGGCCGCGCACGACCGCGCCGCGGAAGGACGGCGCCGGCGGGCGCACCCGATCCACGGGCAGGGTCAGCTCGTCCGGCAGGCCGGTGAGGGTCTCGCGCCAGTACTCCAGTTCGGCCGGGCCGACCTCGTCCAGCACCTGCGAACGCCACAGCGCGTAGTCCGCGTACTGGACCGGCAGCGGCTCCCAGGCCGGCGCCGCGCCCGCGGCGCGGGACAGGTAGGCCAGGATCACGTCGCGCAGCAGCGGATCGGTGGAGGCGCCGTCGCCGGCGATGTGATGCAGCACGGCCACCAGCACGTGGCTGGAGTCCGATTCGCGCAGCAACATGGCTCGCAGCGGCAGTTCGGCGGTGACGTCGAACCCGGTGGCGGCGAACTCGTAGAACCGCTCGACCACCGAACCGGTGACCGTCTCGGCGGGCAGGTCGATGACGGTCTCGGGCGGCAGGATCACCTGGTGGCCTTCGCCGTCCGCGTCCATCGGGTAGATGGTGCGCAGCACTTCGTGCCGGGCCATGACGTCGGCCAGCGCGGCGCGCAGCGCGTCCTCGTCGAGGTCGCCGATCAGGCGCACCGCGAACGGGATGTTGTACGCGGGCGAGGCCGGGTCCAGACGGTTCAGCAGCCAGATGCGAGTCTGGGCGGCGGACAGCGGAATTCGCTCCGGGCGCTCCACCGCCAGCAGCGGCGGCAGGGTGCGACCGGCCGCGCCGGTGACGTAGCGCGCGAGCTCGGCCACGGTCGGGGCCTCGAAGACCGCGCGGACGCCGATGTCACGTCCGAAGGCGGCGTTGATCCGGGCCACCAGCCGCATGGCCAGCAGCGAGTTGCCGCCGCGATCGAAGAAATCGTCGTCCGCGCCGATGGGCGCACCGCCGACCAGTTCGCCGATCAGCCCGGCCAGCATGGACTCCGCGCCGTCCCGCGGTGCGCGGTAAGCCGTTGCGGCGGCGGTAAACTCGACCTTGGGCAGCGCCTTGCGATCGAGCTTGCCGACGCTGGTGCGCGGCATGTCCGCCAGCACCACCAGATGCGCGGGCACCATGTAGGCCGGCAGCGCGGAACGGGCGTGCGCCAGCAGCGCCTCCGCGGAGATCTCCGTGCCCGAGACGTAGCCGATCAGGCATTCGGTCCCGGCGCTGTCGCGATCGAGCAGCACCGCGGCGTTGGCGACCCCGCCGCCGGCCAGCAGCGCCGCCTCGATCTCACCGAGCTCGATGCGCTGACCGCGCAGCTTGACCTGGAAGTCGTTGCGGCCCAGGTAGACCAGGTCACCGGCCCGGTTCCAGCGCACCAGGTCGCCGGTGCGGTACATGCGAGCGCCGGGCACCCCGAACGGATCCGCGACGAAACGCTCGGAGGTCAGCCCGCCGCGGTCCTGGTAACCGCGGGCCAGCTGATCACCGGCCAGGTACAGCTCGCCGATCACGCCGGTGGGCACCGGCTGCAGGCGCGCGTCCAGCACGTAGGCCCGGGTGTTCCAGTTCGGCAGGCCGATGGCGACCTCGTAATCGGGGTCGGCGTCGGTGAATTCGTGATAGATCGCCGAGATGGCGGCCTCGGTCGGGCCGTAGGCGTTGTGCACCGCGCCGCCGACCTGCGCCCGCAGCGCGCCGAGCAGCTCGGCCGGCAGCGCCTCGCCGCCGGTGTGCAGATGCCGGAACGAGCGCAGCGCGTCGCCGTGGCCCTCGGCCACCAGCGCGGCCAGCACCGACGGCACGTGCTCGGCGATGGTGACCCCGTGCTCGCGCATCCGCGCGGCCAGATAGTCCAGATCCTGGTGCCCGCCGGGCTTCAGCAGCGCCAGCGGCGCGCCGGTCAGCGCGGGCAGGAAGCACTCCCACACCGAGACGTCGAAGGCCAGCGGCGCGCGCTGCATGATCCGGTCCGCGCCGGTCACCTGATAGCGGTGCTCGAGCCAGCGCAGCTGGTTCATGATGGCGCGGTGGCTGGTGCCGACGCCCTTGGGCTGGCCGGTCGACCCTGAGGTGAACAGCACGTACGCCAGGTTGTCCGGCCGCAGCCGGGCGACCCGCTCGCTCGGGGCGACGGGCTCGGCCGAGAACTCGGCGGTGTCCAGCGCCGCGATCGCGACCGTGGACACCCCGTACAGCTCGGGCACGGTGGCCCCGCCGACCGCGAGCACGAGCCAGGCGTCCGAGGTGGTCAGTACGTGCGCGATGCGGTCGGCCGGGTGCGCCGGATCCACCGGCACGTAGGCCGCGCCCGCGTTGACCACGGCGTAGAGCGCGACCATCATGTCCAGGCTGCGCTCGGCGGTGATGCCGACGATGTCGTCCGGGCCGATGCCCTCGCGAATCAGCCAGCGCGCCAGCCGATTCGACTTGGCGGCGAGTTCGGACCAGGTCAGGGACGCACCGTCCAGCGAGACGGCGACCGCGTCGCCGTCCGCCCGGGCCCGCAGGTCCAGCAGCTCGGCCAGGGTCTCCTCGGGCAGCTCCCGCGCGGTGGCGTTGCGATCGGACAGCAGTCCGCCGCGCTCGGCCATCGACAGCAGTCGCACCTCCCCCACCGTGACGCGCGGATCGGCGACGAGCGCGCGCAGGACCCGCTCGTACCAGGCGAGGAAGTCGGTGATGGTCTCGGAGTCGAAGAGATCGGTCGCGTAGTGCAGGTGCACGTCGATCCCGGCGGGCACGCCGTCCACGTGGTGATCGCTGAGGGTCCAGTCCTGATCGAACTGGATGGGCAGTACGCCCGCGTCCAGGCTCTTGATGCCGAGTCCGCGCAGCTGGAACTCCGGCTGGGCCAGGTTCTGCATGGTGAAGCCGACCTGGTAGATCGGCGAATGCGCTTGCGAGCGCACCGGATTCAGGGCATCCACCAGGGTTTCGAACGGCACCGCCGCGTGATCGAAGGCGGCCAGGTCGGCGTCGCGCACCTGCGCGAGCACCTCGGACAGCCGCGCCCCGGCGGGCACCGCGGTGCGCAGGGCCAGGGTGTTGACGAACATGCCGACCAGCTCGTCCAGCGCCTGATCACCGCGACCGGCGACCGGGGTGCCGACCACGATGTCCTCGGTACCCGACACCCGGGCCAGCAGCACGGCCAGCGCGGTGTGCAGCACCATGAACGGGGTCACCCGGTGCGCGGCCGCGAATTCCACCACGGCGGCGTGCAATTCGGCGTCCAGCACCGCGGTGCGCGCGTCCGCGCGGTTGGAGTGCACGGCGGGACGCGGGCGATCGGTGGGCAGGGCCAGCAGGTCCGGGGCGCCGGCGAGCTGCCGGGTCCAGAACCGCACCTGGCGCGCGAGCACCGAGTTCAGCTCCTCCGGCGAGCCGAGTGCCTCGCGCTGCCAGATGGCGTAGTCGGCGTACTGCACCGGCAGCGGCTGCCAGGTGGGACCGCTGCCCGCGCAACGGGCCACGTAGGCGTGCGCCAGATCCCGGGTCAGCGGGGCCAGCGACCAGCCGTCGGCGGCGATGTGGTGGACCACGATCAGCAGCACGTAGGTGTCGGGCTCGTCGGCCACCCGCAGCAGTCGCACGCGCAGCGGCACCTCGGCGGTGACGTCGAAGACGGTGCGCGCCAGACCTTCCGCGAGCACCGGCAGTTCGGCGGCGGTGACCTCGCGGGGTTCGAGATCCACCAGGCGGGTGCCCGCGGGCAGCACCACCTGGCGGGCGACGCCGTCCTGTTCGGGGTACAGGGTGCGCAGGGTCTCGTGCCGGTCGATCAGGTCGCCGACCGCGGCGCGCAGCGCCTCGATGTTGAGCGAACCGGTCAGGCGCAGCGCGAACGGCAGGTTGTAACCGCCGCCCGCGGTGTCGAAGCGGTTCAGGAACCACATGCGCTGCTGGGAGATCGATAGCGGCACGGTGTCCCCGCGCTGCTGCGGAACCACCGGCGGCAGTGCGGCGTTCACCTCGCCGGCGTCGGCCAGGGCGAGCAGGCGCGCGGCCAGGTCGCGCACGGTGGAGGCGTCGAAGACGGTGCTCAGCGGCACCGCGAGGCCGGTCGCCCGGGACAGCCGGGACACCAGCTGGGTGGCGATGAGCGAATTGCCGCCGCGGGCGAAGAAGTCGTCCCCCGCCCCGACCCGCTCCAGGCCGAGCAGCTCGCCCATGACCGAGGCCACGAGCAGTTCGGAATCCCCCGTGGGATCGACGAATTCGGCAGTCGCGAAGGTCGGGGCGGGCAGCGCCCGGCGATCCAGCTTGCCGTTCGCGGACAGCGGCATGGCCGCCAGCTCCACGAACACCGCGGGCACCATGTAGGCCGGTAGTCGCTCGGCCAGTTCCCCGCGTAGGGCGTCGGTGTCGACGCTCGCGCCGGGCATGGCGGGCACCAGGTAGCCGACCAGCAGCTCACCGGTGTGCTCGGCGGCGTGGACCAGCACCGCCGCCTGCGCGACGGACTCGTGCGCGGCCAGGGCGGCCTCGATCTCGCCGAGCTCGATGCGCAGACCGCGCAGCTTGACCTGGAAATCGGTGCGGCCCAGGTACTCCAGCTCGCCGTCGGCGGTCCACTTCACCAGGTCGCCGGTGCGGTACATGCGCTCGCCCGCACCGAAGGGGTTGGCCACGAAGCGATCCGCGGACAGGTCGGGACGCGAGACGTAGCCCACGGCCAGCTGCGCGCCGGCCAGGTAGAGCTCGCCGGGCACCCCCGCCGGAACCGGCGTCAGCTGCGAGTCCAGCACGTAGACACGGGTATTGAAGACCGGGCGGCCGATCGGCACGGTGCGGGTGTCGGCGTCGGTCACCCGGTGGTAGGTGACGTCGACCGCGGCCTCGGTGGGGCCGTAGAGGTTGTGCACGTCCGCACCGGTGAGGGCGCGCAGGCGCTGCGCGGGCGGAGCGGGCAGCGCCTCCCCCGACGCGAAGACCATGCGGAGTCGTTGACCTCCGCTTCGCTCCGGCGCGTTCGCGGCGCCCGAAGTCTCGTTCTTCCCTCCCTCCGCTCCTCCGCTTCGCTCCCCCGCTCCACTCAGTCCAGAACGAGACGCGCCGCGAACCTCGGGGGATCGGGCTTCCAGTTCTGTTACGTAGAGCTCGAGCATCGAGGGGACGAAGTGGGCGACCGTGATCTGCTCGTCGGCGATTGTCTCGGCCAGGTATGCGGGGTCTCGGTGGCCCTCGGGGCGGGCGATTACCAGGCGGGCGCCGATCTGCAAGGGCCAGAAGAACTCCCAGACCGACACGTCGAAGGTGGCGGGGGTCTTCTGCAGGACGGCGTCGGCGGGGGTCAGGGCGTACTCGGCCTGCATCCAGGCCAGGCGGTTCACGATGGCCGCGTGCGAGACCGCCACGCCCTTGGGGCGTCCGGTCGAGCCGGAGGTGAAGATGATGTACGCGGTGTGCGACGGGCGCAGGGCGGCGCGGCGATCGGCGTCGGTCAGCGGGGCGGTGGCGTAGCCGGCCAGGGTCACCGCGTCGGCGGTCAGCTCGTCGATGCGAATCTGGCGCACGCCCAGCGGTTCCAGATCCGCGCCGGAGGTGAGCACGCAGACGGGGGCGGCGGTGTCCACGATGTAGCGGGTGCGCTCGATCGGGTGATCCAGATCCAGCGGCACGTACGCGCCGCCGGCGGTGATCACGGCGTACATGCCGATCACCAGGTCCAGCGAGCGGCGCATGCCCAGCGCCACCGGCACATCGGGGCCCACGCCCTGCTCGACCAGGTAGCGGGCCAGCCGGTGCACACGCTCGGCGAGCTCGGCATAGGTCAGACTCTCGCCCTCGAAGGTGAGGGCGACCGCGTCGGGCGCGGTGCGCACGCGCTCCTCGAAGAGCGCGAGCAGGGTCTGCTCCGCGTCCACCTCGGCGGCGGTGGCGTTCCAGGTGTGCAGGACGCGTTCGCGTTCGGCGGCGTCGAACAGGTCGATGGCGCCGAGCCGGATCGAGGCGTCGGCGGCCACGGCCGCCAGCACGCGCTGCCAGCGGGCCAGCAGCGTCTCGATCGAGGCCGGATCGAAGAGCTCGGCGGCGAAGCGCAGAGCTCCGCCCAGGGCGCCGTCGGTGCCGTCCTCGATCACCAGTTGCAGATCGAACTTCGCGGTCGGGTCGGTCAGCGGGACCGGGCGCACGGTCAGGCCCGGCAGCTCCAGATCCACGGCGGTGTTGCCGTTGTCGCCGTAGCTGATCATGACCTGGAACAGCGGGTGCGCGCCGGTGGTGCGGTCGGTGACGAGTTCGTCGACGATCTGCTCGAACGGCAGCTCGGTGTTGGCGAACGCCGCCAGGTCGATGTCGCGGACCGCGTGCACGAACTCGGCGAAGGTGGCGGCGCCGTCCACCGGGGTGCGCAGCACCGCGGTGTTGACGAACATGCCGATGAGACCGTCCAATTCGCGTTCGCCACGACCGCCGACCGGGGTGCCGATGACGATGTCGCCGGTGCCGCTCACCCGGGCCAGGGCGGCGGCGAAGGCGGCGTGCACCACCATGAACAGGGTCACGCCCTGCTCGCGGGCGAGTGCGCGCAGACCGGTCGCGATCTCGGCGGGCACCGCGAAATCGATGGCGTCGCCGACGTTCCGGGGCTGCGCCGGGCGCGGGCGGTCGGTCGGCAGCGCGAGCCGGGCCGGGGCACCGGCCAGCGTGTCACGCCAGAACCCGAGCTGCTGATGCGCGAGATCGCCGGGGGTGTGCGCGGATCCGAGCACCTCGCGCTGCCACAGCGCGTAGTCCGCGTACTGCACCGGCAGCGGCTCCCAGCCGGGAGCCGAGCCGGTCAGCCGCGCGTGATAGGCGATCATCAGGTCGGTGACGAGCGGGCGCAGCGACAGCGCGTCCGCGGTGATGTGGTGCACGACCACCACCAGCACGTACTCGTCGGCCGCCGGGGCGTCCGCACCGTGGTCGAGCACCAGCAGCGCTATGCGCGAAGGCAATTCGGTGGTGACGTCGAACGCGGCCTGGGCCAGTGCGGTGACCGTGCCGGTCACCTCGTCCGGGCGTACCGGCACCGGGCTCAGGCTCAGGCCGACCTCGGCCGCGTCCAGCAGCTGCTGGAACGGGCCCTCGGCGTCGGCCGGGAAGCTGGTGCGCAGCGACTCGTGCCGGGCCAGGACGTCGAGCACGGCCTGCTCCAGCGCGGTGACGTCGAGCTCGCCGGTCAGGCGCAGCACCATGGGCAGGTTGTAGAGGCTGGGACCGTCCTGCTCGTTCTCCAGGCGGTTCAGGAACCACAGCCGCTGCTGGGCCGGGGACAGCGGCACCCGGTCCGGGCGCGGGCGCGCGGTCAGCGCCGGGCGCGGGGCGGCGTCGGACAGCACCGCGGCGGCCGCGGCGAAGCCCGCCACGGTGCCCGCCTCGAACAGCACCCGGACCGGAATCCGCACGCCCAGTTCGGCGCCCGCGCGAGCGGTCACCTGGGTGGCCAGCAGCGAGCTGCCGCCGAGTGCGAAGAAGTCGTCGTCCAGGCCGACCCGGGGCAGGCCGAGCACCTCGCCGAAGACCCGCGCGACCACGCGCTGGGCGGCGTCGACCGGCGCGCGGAAACGCTTGGCGGCCAGCACCGGAACCGGCAGCGCGCCCCGATCGAGCTTGCCGCTGGTGCCCATCGGGAACTCGGCGAGCTCGACCACGACGGTCGGCACCATGTAGGACGGCAGCAGGCGGGTGAGCCGCTCGCGCAGGGCCGCGGTGTCGAGTTCGCCACCCTCGGCGCGAATCACGTAGCCCGCCAAGTAATCCCCGGCGTCGCCGGTGATGAGCCGCACGGCGGCCTGCCCGACCTCGGGCTGGGTCAGCAGGGCGCTCTCGATCTCGGCCAGCTCGATGCGCTGGCCGCGGAACTTGATCTGGAAGTCGATGCGGCCCAGGTAGGCCAGCTCACCGTCGGCGGTCCACTTCACCAGATCGCCGGTGCGGTACATGCGCCCGCCCGCGGCGTGGAAGGGGTTGGCCACGAAGCGATCCGAGGTGAGGTCGGCGCGGCGGTAGTAGCCGCGCGCGAGCTGCACGCCCGCCAGGTAGAGCTCGCCGGGCACGCCGATCGGCGCGGGGCGCAGGCGCGAATCCAGCACGTACACCTGGGTGTTCCACTCGGGCTCGCCCATGGGGACCGCGGGGGTGCGCTCGTCGGCCTCGCGGTAGGTGACGGTGACCGCGGCCTCGGTCGGGCCGTACAGGTTGTGCAGGGTCGCGTCGGAGAGCGCGCGCCACGCGGTGACGGTCTCCACCGGGAAAGCCTCGCCGGCGACGAAGACGTCACGCAGCGAAGCGAGTTCGCTCGCCTCGGCGTGCGCGGTGAACACCGCGAGCATGGAGGGGACGAAGTCGGTGAGCGTGACGCCCCGGGCGGCGACGGTCTCGGCGAGGTAGCGGGCGTCGCGATGACCGTCGGGGGTTGCCAGCACCAGGACGGCGCCGACCCGCAGCGGCAGGAAGTAGCCCCACAGCGAGACGTCGAAGGTGCTCGGCGTCTTCTGCAGGTACACGTCCGAGCGCGAGATGCCGTATTCGGCCTGCATCCAGGCCATCTGGTTGGCGATGGCACGGTGGCTCACGGCCACGCCCTTGGGGGTGCCGGTGGAGCCGGAGGTGAACAGCACGTACGCGGGATGCTCGGGGTGCAGCGGCGCGCGGCGATCCCGATCGGTCAGCTTGGCCGCCGAGTGTTCCGACAGGTCGAGATCGTCCAGGCGCAGCAGCGGCGCGGCGTCGGTCTCGAAGCCGTCGGCGGCGGTGGTGAGCACCAGCGCCGGTGCGGCCGTGGTCAATACGGTGGCGATGCGCTCGGCGGGATGGCTCGGGTCGACCGGCACGTAGGCGGCTCCGGCACGCAGCACGGCGTACATGCCCACGACCAACTCCACCGAGCGCGCCATGGCCAGCACCACCAGCGACTCCGGGCCGACGCCCTGGGCCACGAGCAGCCGGGCCAGGCGGTTGGCCCGCTCGGACAGCTCCCGGTAGGTGAACGACCGCTCCCCCGAGATCAGCGCGACCGCGTCGGGGGTGCGCTGGGCCTGGGCGTCGAACCCGGCGTGCAGCAGCGTGTCCGGGACCTTGGCGCCGGTGGCGTTCCAGCTCTCCAGCACGTAGTCCAGCTCGCTGCCGTCCAGCAGCGCGATGTCGCCGACGGGGCGGTCGGCGTGGGCGACGGCGGCGCTCAGCAGGCGCACGAACTTGGCCGCGAACTCGCGCACGGACGGCTCGTCGAACAGATCCGTGGCGTAGGTGAATTCGACGCGGTAGCCCGAATCGCGTTCCACCACATTGAGGTTCAGATCGAACTTGGCGAACGCGAGTTCGAAGTCGATCAGCTCGGCGCGCATGCCGGGCAACTCGGGCGTCGTGACGCCCTGGTTCTGCATGAACAGCGCCACCTGGAACAGCGGGTGCCGGTTGCGCGCGCGCACCGGGTTGAGCACCTCGACCAGGCGCTCGAACGGCACGTCGCGATGGGAGAAGGCCCGCAGATCCCGTTCGCGGGCATGGGCGACCAGCTCGGCGAAGGAGCGGTCACCGCGCACCTCGGTGCGCAGCACCAGGGTGTTGACGAACATGCCGATCAGATCGTCCAGCGCAGCCTCGCCGCGACCGGCGACCGGGGTGCCGATGGCGATGTCGGTGGTGCCGGACAGCCGGGCCAGCAGGGCCGCCAGCGCCGCGTGCAGCACCATGAACGGGGTGGCCTGGCCGCGGGCGGCGACCGCGTCGACGGCGGCGCGGAGCTCGGCGGAGAGCTCGACCTCGAACGTCGCGCCCCGGTAGCTCGAATCGGCCGGGCGGGGCCGGTCGGCGGGCAGGTCGAGCTGAGCGGGCAGCTCCGCGAGCTCGTTCGTCCAGAAGGCGAGCTGACGAGCGGCGAGCGACTCCGGATCGGCCTCGTCGCCGAGCACCTCACGCTGCCACAGCGCGTAGTCGGCGTACTGCACGGCCAGCGGCTCCCAGACCGGGACGAAGCCGGCCTGGCGGGTGGCGTAGGCCAGCACCAGATCGCGCACCAGCGGGCCCAGGGAGAAGCCGTCGGCGGCGATGTGGTGCACGACGAGCACCAGTGCGTGATCGTCGACGCCCAGGCGCAGCAGCCGCAGCCGCAGCGGAACCCCTTCGGCCACATCGAAACCGCGCCCGGCGGCCGCGTAGACCTCCCGCGGCAGATCCTGCTCGGTCACCTCGGCGGGGATCAGGTCGAGTTCGGCGGCGGCGTCGAAGTCGGCGGCCGCGCGCACCACCTGGACCGGCCCGTCCGGGGTCTGCGGGTAGTAGGTGCGCAGGATCTCGTGCCGGGTCACCAGATCGGTGACGGCCGCGGCCAGCGCCGCGAGGTCGAGTTCACCGCGCAGCCGCAGCGCGGCCACCACGTTGTCGACCGCGGCGGCGTCGAAACCACCGGCGGCGCCCTCGGACTCGGTGTGCGCCAAGCGGTTCAGGAACCACATGCGCTGCTGTGCGGGCGAGAGCGGAATCGCCGCGGGCCGCGGGCCGGCCACCAGCGGCACGGCC
>NZ_JBEXUS010000151.1:0-16079 GCF_040614455.1 Nocardia sp. NPDC005978 | reverse complement strand
CGCGCGTTCGCCGGTGCGGACCAGCGGCCCGCGCGCGGCGAGCATGGCCGCGGTGACCGCGACCAGCGCGGTAACACCCAGCACCAGCAGGGAATTCGGTTCGGTCGAGGCCAGGAACAGCATCGCCCACGCGGACACGACGACGGCGCTCACCAGCGCCAGGGTCGACTCGGTCCGCGTGCTCACGCCCTCGACACTACCGCGCGGTTCACTCCGCGACGAGGCGGCGAATCACCGGCGGCTCGGCGAGCACGCCCTTGAAGTCCTTGCCCGCCTGCTGGAAATGCGCGCTGGTGAAATGCGCGTCGATGGCCGCGGCGTCGGCGTACTCCTCGATCATGGCCACCCGGGTCGCGTCGCTCGGGTCGACGTAGGGCCGATAGGCCAGGCAGCCGGGTTCGGCGAGGGACGGCTCGACCAGGCCCTGCAGGATGGCGAGCAGGCGGTCCTCCTGGCCGGGCAGCGCGCGGAGTTCGGCGACGACGTGGACGCTCATGGGGCATTCTCCCTACTGCGGTCCCGACTCTCGGATGACCGCCGCATCCCATAGTGCTGTAGCGCCGCGGGGGCTGCGACGGCAGCGCCGGATTACCGGGGAACCGGTAGCGCCGGATTACCGGGGAACCGGTGGCGCCGGATCGCCGGGTGACGCTTCGGGTCGCGGATTCTCCGGTTGCCGGGCGCCCCGGCGGAACGCCCCGAATCCCCCGGGAAAGCACTTGCGCCGCACCGGATTCCGGTGCGGCGCAAGGACGGGGTACGGCTCAGAACTTGGTGTTGCTGTCGATCTTGAAGTTGCCGCCGCCGGTGTCGACCACCCGCAGGGTCATCGACTTGTTCTGCGAGTTGGTCGCGACGCTGCCCACCAGGATGTCCGCCGAGCCGTCGGCGTTCTCGCTCTCCGCCCAGCCGCGTGCGCCGTTGATGGTGGAGTAGCGGGTGACGCGGTTGTCGGTCCAGTACGTCTGGAACGCGCCCTGGCTGCCGTAGACCTGCTGGGCGGCCGGGGTGAGCTGGTTCCAGGCGTCGGCGAAGGACAGGTACACGATGCCGTCGTAGAACTTCGAGACGGTGTCGACGCCGCCCTGCACGGTCACCTGGCTGACGCTCTTGGTCTCGCCGAGCGAACCGGGCGCGCCCTTGCCGGTGCTGGTGGACGGGGTGGCCTTGGTCGCGCTGGTGTCGCCGCCGTTGGCATCCGGGGTGCCGGAGTCGCCGGAGCTGAGCACGCCGAAGATCACCGCGCCGGCCACGACGACCGCCGCGACCAGGGCCATCCAGACGAACTTCTTGCTGGAACCGGCCTGCTCGCCGTGCGGTTCCATGCCCGAATGGGTGGGCGGGCCGCCCGCGGGCGGGCGCGGCGGCGGGGTTTCGAGCAGTTGGGCCTGGCTCATGGCGCCGGTCGGGATATCGGCGCTGCCGGAGTTGCGGCGTTCCATCTGCCGGGTGTTCTGGCGCGGCGGGGCCGGGCGGGGCGGCATCGGCTGCGGGGTCGCCGGGCCGTTGCGGCGCGCGGCCAGCACGCGGGTCGCCTCGGCGTCGGGGCCCAGCTCGGCGAAGTCCGCCATGATGTCGCGCACGTCGTGCATGCTCGGCCGGTCGTCGGGCTCGAAGCTGAGCAGCGAGAGCAGCAGATCACTGAGCGGGCCGGCGTTGCGCGGCTCGCTGATCTGCCCGTTGGCCGCCGCGTACAGCAGCGCCAGCGGGTTCGGGTTCGTGCCGTACGGCGGTTCCCCCTCGAGCGCGTGGAAGAGCGTCGCGCCGAGTGCGAAGACGTCGGCGGCCGGGCTCGGCTCGGCCCCGCGCGCGACCTCGGGTGCGAGGTAGGCGGCGGTACCGGAGATGAGCCCGGTGGCGGTGAGGGTGACATCGCCCTTGGCCTTGGAGATGCCGAAGTCGGTGATCTTCACCGCGCCGTTGTCGCCGAGCAGGATGTTGCCCGGCTTCACATCTCGATGCACGATGCCCACGCGATGAGCGGCGATCAGCGCCGAGGCGACCTGCTCGCCGATGCGCGCGACCTGCGGCAGCGGCAGCGTGCCCTGCGCGGAGAGCACCACCGCCAGCGACTGCGAGGCGAGGTACTCCATCACGAGGCAGGGATCGCCCTCGTGCTCGGTAATGTCGAACACCACAATGGCGTTGGGATGCTGGAAGCGGGCGGCATTGCGGGCCTCACGGGCCGCGCGCTGACGCACGATGTCCTTGTCGGCCGCGGACAGGCTCGGCTGGGTGATGATCTGCTTGACCGCCACCGAACGCTCGAGCCGTTCGTCGACGGCTCGCCAGACGACACCTGTGCCGCCGCTACCAATCCGTTCGACCAGGCGGTAATGCCCTGCGATCACTTGGCCGGTTTCGATGGCACTTCTCCGAAATTCTCCGCGATGGTGACTGTGACGACGCGGTTGCCCGCGTGTTTCCCCGCACGAGTGTAGCGGTCCGCGAGCGTCCCGCCGACGTCAGCGTGAGATATGAGCGAGATCTCGGTGAGATCTGCGCCGCAATCCGGTTTCGATTGTGCCGCAGTGCACGCGATTCCGCAGCTCAGAGCGCTTTCATGACACGACACGAACTTGCGCGGCCGACACGGAAACGACGCGGCCGAGCGGGTGCTCACCGGCACGTCGTGGCGGGCGCGGTCAATTGAATGTCCGATTTACACCATTTCTCCTACACCGCAAGCCTTTCGACTTGCCGCTTCAACCCTATTCCGGCGGTGTGATCCAGCTCCCGCGCACGAGCGCGGCCGCGTCGGGCGCGTCGAGTTCGATATCGAAGACCTCGAGCAGCACCTTCGGCAGGTCGGCGAGCTCGATCTCCCGGCTCGTTCCGCCGCCGTCCGGGAACTCGGTGGTCCACGTCAGGCCGTCCAGGACCTCGTGCACCTCGGGGGTGAAGCGCTGGACGAACGGGCGGGCGGTGAACGGCGAGCGCGGCGAGGTCGAGACGAAGTGATTGCCGACCGCCGAATCGATGCGGTACTGCGGATCGAGGGTGAAGCTGTAGCGATCCACCCAGCCGTCACGCCCGAACTGGTACAGGGTCCACAGCTCCCCGCCGAGCGGGCCGGCGCCCCGTTCGAGGCGGAAACGCCATGCGCCGAGCGCGAATTCACCGGGCGAGTGGACCAGCGGGACGGGCGCGAGCGGACCGGCCCCGAATCCGACGTCGCAGAGCCACCGTTCGCCGTCGAGGGTGACCAGCAGCAGGGCGTGGGTGGCGGGCCGTAAACCGCTCGCGCCCATGCTGACCCGGCCCGCCAGCCCGGTGAACTCGAAGCCGAGGCGTTCGAGCGCGGCCGCGAACAGGCCGACGTTCTCGTAGCAGTAGCCGCCGCGCCGGCGGCGGATCATCTTGTCCTGCAGCGCGGGCACGTCCAGCGGAACACCGCGCCCGAGCAGGATCTCCAGGTTCTCGAAGGGCAGGCTCGTGGTGTGCGCGTGGACCAGGGCGCGCAGGGTCGCCAGGGTCGGCGTGCGCTCCCCCGCGTACCCGATGCGGGCCAGGTACGCCTCCAGGTCCAGCTCCGCGCCGTTCCAGGTGTAGGACGGGTCCACCGGTGTGCTCATCGCTGCCTCTCCTCGACTGACGTTCCGCACCGTGCAACCCCGCCGGGCGCGCGCCTGTTCCGGCGGCCGCGATCATGGACAGTCACAGTTCACGGCCCATAGCCTGGGCCGATGATCGCGCTGCTGGATCGCCTACGGCTGTTGCATATTCGTGAGTTCACCACGCATTGGGGGCGCACGGCCGGATCCATCGTGGTGATGGCCGTGTCGTCGATGTTCCTGGTGGCGGTGCTCGGCATCTCCGGTTCGCTGACCGGGTCGGCGGATCCGGCCGGGCTGGCGGGCGATGCCGCGCTGGAGGTCTCCGGGGTCACCGACGCCGGGTTCGCCGAGGCGGTGCGGGCGGACGTTGCGGCGGTGCCGGGCGTGCGCACCGCCGCTCCCGTGCTGCGGGCCAACGCCGGGCCGGACGACGATCCGCTGCTGCTGCTCGGGCTGGACGCCACCGCGCGGGAGCTCGGCGGCGGACTCGGCGGCGCGCTGGACGAGGACCGGCTCACCGCGCTGGCGACCGTACCCGGCGGGGTCCTGGCGGGGCCGGCGGCCGGATACGCGAAAGGCGATGTCGTACAGCTGCGTTCGGGGCGGGTCACCGTCGCGGCGGTGCTCGGCGACGACGGCGGCGAACTCAACGACGGGCACTACCTGATCGCGCCGCTGCCGCTGGCTCAGCTCGTCACCGGGCGGGCCGGGCAGGTCGATTCCGTGCTGCTGGTGACCGACCCGGATGCCGATGCCGCACAGGTCCGTTCGGCGGTCACCGCCGCGGTGGCCGGGCGGGCGCTGGTGGGCGAACCCGCGATCCGCGCCGCGCAGAACGGCAACGGCGTGCTCATGGTGCGCCTGATGGCGGCCATGGGCGCGGGCATCGCGTTCGTGGTGGCGGCGTTCCTGATCTACAACACCATGAGCATGGCGCTGGCGGGCCGGCGGCCGGTGATCTCCATGCTGCGCGCGATCGGCGGGCGGCGGCAGACGATCGTGCGCGACGTGCTGGCCGAGGCCGCGGTGCTCGGGCTCGTCGGCGGGGCGATCGGTTCCGCGCTGGGCGTGGTGGCCGGGCGCTACGCCATCGGGCTGCTGCCTGCCGCGTTCACCCAGATGTTGCAGGCGCGGCTGGAGTACCTGCTGCCCTGGTACGCGATTCCGGCGGCGATCGTGGCGGCCGTGCTCACCAACGTGCTGGCCACCGCGCTGGCGGCGCGCCAGATCTATCGCATGGCGCCGGTGGAGGCGCTGGCGCCGGTCGGGGCGGCGCACTCGGACCGGGTGCCGGTGCGGGCGCGGGTCGTGGCCGGGGTGCTTGCGGTGGTTTTCGGCGTCGCGACGGTGCTCGTCATGCGCGCCCACCTGGGGCTGTTCGCCGCGGTGGGACTGGGTTTCGCGTTCGCCGCCGAGATCGCGCTGGCGTTCGCGCTCGGCGGGCCGATCGTGCGCGCGGCGGGTGCGCTGGCGCGCAGGCTGGGGCGGGCGGGGGTACTGGCGGGGGTGAACATCGACCGCGCGCCGCGCCGGGTGTGGGCGACCACCATGACGGTCTGCATCGCGGTCACGATGACGCTGACGATCACCGGGGCCAATGCCGACGCGGTGCGCTCGGCGCGCGACACCTTCGAATCCCTTGCGGACAGCGATCTCTGGGTGAGCGTGACCCCCGAGGACCTGGTGCCCACCCCGCTGCTGCCCGCGGAGGTGGCCGAGCGCGTCGCGGCGGTGCCCGGGGTGGAGCGGGTGGTGCAGGGGCAGTTGGCGTTCGCGACCTTCGCGGGCACCAAGGCGCTGATCTACGGGGTGGAGCCGGGCGGCAACTTCGCCATGACCGCGGCCCTGGACGCCGCGACCCGCGAGCGGCTGCTCGCGGGCGAGGGCGTGGTGATCAGCCGCGATCTGGCTCGGACACTGGGGGTTTCGGCCGGGGACGAGATCCCGGTGCAGACCCCCACCGGGGAGCAGCGCACCCGGGTGCTGGCCGCGATCCCCTATTTCTCCGCGCTCACCGGGGCCGCGTCGATGAGTCTGGCGCTCATGCGGGAGTGGTTCGACCGGCCCGGCGCGAGCACGCTGCAGGTCGAGGGCGTGCCGGGCGGCGACCGGGAGCGGCTGCTGGCCGACGTGCGCGCGGCCCTGCCGCCGGAGGTGCACGCGTACACCGGCGATGCCGCGCTGGACGGGGTGAGCAGGTCGATGGAGCAGGGCCTGGTGCTCTCGCGGGTGATGCTGGTGCTGGTGGCGTTCATCGCCGCGATGGCCCTGCTCAACACCCTCACCCTGGCGCTGCTCGAACGCCGCCGCGAATTGGGCATCCTGCGGGCCATCGGTTCCAGCCGCCGCTTCGCGCTGAAGATGGTGCTGGCCGAAGCCGCGGGGATAGGGCTGGCCGGGACCGCGCTCGGCGTGGTGTTCGGCCTGGGCAACCAGGTCCTGTACGCCTACCTGGCCGGGGACATGATGGGCTTGCAGATCACCGCCCGCCCCGGTCCGTTATTGGCCGTATTCGCCTTCGCCGCACTGGCATTGAGCCTGCTGGGCTCGATTCCGCCGGCCCTGCGCGCGGCGCGGCTGAACATCGTCGAGGCGGTGAGCGCGGACTAGCGCGATGCGACCCGGCCCGCTCACGCGGCGCATTTGGCGCCGGCGGGCGCGTCGGGGGCGGTGTTGATGTTGTTGGCGACGTCGATCAGATAGTCGCTGTTGCGGGGTTCGTCTTCCAGGAGCAGGCGTTCCACCACGCAGCCGGATTCGAAGAAGACCGGGCCGACGCCGTGCCCGGCGGGCGCGACGGTGCCGTCGAGGTCGCGGCCGCTGATGACGGTGTAGAGGGAGACCGACTTGCCCGCGGCCACCAGGGCCGCCCGCATCTCCACCGACGAGGTGAACGGGACCAGGGTGTCGGCGGTGCCGTGCAGCAGGATGGTGCGGCGCACCGTGATTCGCGCGGCGAGCAGGGCCGGGGAGCGGGCGATGTACGCGCCGGGGCAGGCCCAGGGCGCGCAGTCGCCGGCGTCGCGTTCGATCTGGGCGCGCAGGTCGGGGGCGGCCAGGGGGCCTTCGAGCCAGGAGCTGAAATCGTCCGCCTGGCCGAAGGTGCTCACCCAGTAGTCGTAGGTGCCGGGCGGGGCGTACGCGGCGGCCAGGCCGCTGGTGAGCCCGCCCTGACTCCAGCCCCACAGCACGGTGCGGCGGATGTCCGGATGCTCGTCGCGATACCACCGCGTGGCGGTGACGGTGTCGCGCCAGCCCGCCCACACGTTCCAATCGCCGGTGCGCCAGCGACTCTCGGCGGAGCGCTGGTCCATGGTGAGCAGC
Organism: Nocardia sp. NPDC005978; assembly: GCF_040614455.1. Taxonomy (NCBI): domain Bacteria; kingdom Bacillati; phylum Actinomycetota; class Actinomycetes; order Mycobacteriales; family Nocardiaceae; genus Nocardia; species Nocardia sp. NPDC005978. Next base: position 9,198 of record NZ_JBEXUS010000151.1, on the reverse strand, counting down.
GGGGTTCCGGTGCGGCGCACGATCGAGGACAGGTAGTCGGGGAAGTCGGCGGCGCTGCCCGCGTGACCGTGCACGGCCACGACCAGGCTGCCGGGGTTCAGGTCGCCGGGTGTGCTGCGATAGGGCTCGTAGACCCGGCCGGTGGCGGTCTCGCCGTCGACGGTCAGGCTCACCGGGCGGATGTCGACCCGCAACCCTCTCTCCGGCGCGGCCGAAACACCGGGTGCGGCAACGATCGTCGCCGCCAGGACGCCCGCCATGACCATGGTGCTCACCGAGAGCCGCCGAATCCCGTGTCGCATCGCGGAATCATGACACGCGCGAGCGCGGGTGCGGTGTACCTCGGCACCGTGCCGCGTGCGCGGGCGGTGGCCGATCACGCGACGCGGCTCGCGCGGGTGGTCGCAGCAACGCTCGGTGGCTGGCACTCCGGCCGCGAACGCCGGACGCCGAGTCCGGCCCGATCCGGACGCCGGGCCCGCCGTCCGGCGACCCGGCTAGGATTCGCCCATGCGTTCGATGAGTGTGGAGCAGCGGCGAGCCCGGATCGGGGTCAGGCATCGGCTGGCCGAGTCGGCCCGGGTAGAGACGGCGGAGGCCGCCGCGCGCTCGATGGTGGTGCTGCACGCCACCGATCCGGCCACGGTGTTCCTGTCCGTGGCCGCGCGCACGCGCGGACTCGAACCCGCACACGTGGAGAAGGCGCTGTACGACGATCGGACGCTGCTGCGCATGCTGGCCATGCGGCGCACCATGTTCGTGGCGCCGGCCGAACTCGTCCCCGCGCTGCAGGCCTCGTGCGCGGAACCGCTGGCGCACAAGCAGCGCAAGACCTACGGCCGCTTCATCGAGAACGCGGGCGTCGTGGACGGCGACGTCGCGGCGTGGCTGGCCGAGGTGGAGGAGGAAACGCATACGGCGCTGCTGGCGCGCGGGGCCGCGACCGGTGCGCAGCTCAGCAAGGATGTGCCGCGCCTGCGCACGCAGATCGACGCCGCACCCGGCAAGTCGTACTCCAAGCCCACCAGCATCACCACCTGGATCCTGGTGATCCTGGGCTGCCAGGGCAGCATCGTGCGCGGGCGGCCGAACGGTTCGTGGAGTTCGAGCCAGTACACCTGGTCGCCCATCGAATCCTGGCTGCCCGGCGGCATTTCGGAGATCACCGCCGAGACCGCGCGCACCGAATTGCTGCGACAGTGGCTGCGCACCTTCGGCCCGGCCCCGATCTCGGACATCAAATGGTGGACGGGCTGGAGCCTGACCGAGGTCCGCAAGGCCCTGACCCACTTGGACACCGTCGAGGTCGAGTTGGACGGCGGCACCGGACTGCTGCTCGCCGATGATCTGGATCCGGTGCCCACTCCCGAACCGTGGGTGTCCCTGCTGCCCGCTCTCGACCCGACCCCGATGGGGTGGCAGTCCCGCGACTGGTATCTGGGCGAGCACGGCCCCGCGCTGTTCGACCGCAACGGCAATATCGGCCCGAGCATCTTCTGGAACGGCCGGATCGTGGGCGGCTGGGCCCAGCGCGGCACCGGCGAGATCGTCTGGCGGCTACTGGAAGACGTCGGCTCGGACGCCGAGAAACTGATCGAGGCCGAGGCCGCCCGCCTCACCACCTGGTACGGCGAGGTCCGCCCGGTCCCCCGGTTCCGCACCCCGCTCGAACGCGAACTCACCACCTGACGAGTCGATTTCGGCGCACCGCCCCGCCACGACGATCGCTGAACCCGAACCCGCCGACTCCGAACCGGCCGAGCGTCCGTCGATCCGTGCGGCCGCGCGCTTCCCGGGACGCGCGGAGGTTCACGGGGCGCGCGGATGCGGACCGGGGCTCCGGGGCACGTTGACATCGCTGTCCGCACATCCACAGAAGCGCTGTTCGAGTCGGCTCGTGCGCATCCCGTCCGCGGCTGATCCGGGCGCGGACGCGGTCGCTCTGCGGCCGGGTACGGTGAGCCGCATGGGGGAGATCGACAACACGCGGGTGTCCGGGCTGCTGGTGCCGGCGGACCCGCTGCGAGGCGCACGGGTGGATCCGCATTTCGCGCGGGAGGCCGTCGCCGCACGGGAACTCGGCGCGGACGTGGTCCGGATCGATCACGACGCGCTGCTGCGGGGCGATCTCGGTGCGGCGCTGCGGGCGGTGCCCGAGTCGGGCGCGCGGCTCGTTTATCGCGGCTGGATGATTCCGGCCGATCGCTACGCCGACCTCGAGACAGGGTTACGCGAGCGCGGCGTCGAACTGTTGACACCGGCTGTGGAATACCGGCGTGGACACGAATTCCCTTGCTGGTATCCGCATTTCACCGATCACACCCCCGCGAGTGCGTGGATTCCGGGTAACGGCGCGCCCGAATCGACGACGCTCGCAGCCGCTGCCGCGAATCTTCCGCGCGGCGCGGCCATCGTCAAGGACTGGGTGAAATCACGCAAACACGAGTGGGACAGTGCGTGTTTCGTGCCCGACCTGGCCGATACCGACCGGCTCGAACGCGTCGTGCGAACCTTCGCCGAACGGCAGGGTGAATTCCTCACCGGCGGAATTGTGTTGCGCGCCTTCGAGGAATTCACCGGGGCCGAGGCCCGGGTGTGGTGGGTGCGCGGAGAACCCGTGCTGGTGACCGCGCACCCGGATACCCCGGATGTCGTGCCCGATGCTCCTGTCCACGAATTCGCCTCGGCGGTACGCACTTTCGGTGCCCCATTCGTCACCACCGATCTCGCGCGGCGCACGGACGGCAGCTGGCGGGTCGTCGAGGTCGGCGACGGACAGGTCAGCGATCTGCCCGCGAACACCGACCCGATCGCGCTGCTCACCGGAATCCTTGCGGCGCCGGTGGATCGCCCGGAGCTTTCTCAGCGTCCGCCCGGCGCCCACTGTTAGGGTCGTTCGGTACGCAAGCGCAGTCCGGACAACCACGCGGGGGTCTGTGGGTCCGGGAAATCAGTTCGGAGTGTGTCATGGCCTTCCTGCACCGCCTCATGTCCAACGCGACCTCGATCAGCCGCCTGCTCGACAGCGCGCCGAAGTGGCGCGAGCAGCTGCTCACCAAGCGAAACGAACTGCGCGGGGGGACCTTCCGCGATGCCACCATGGGCATCTGCGCGCTGGTCGCGGCGGCGGACGGCAGCATCGATCCCGCCGAGCGCATGCGCGTGGCCCAGCTCATCGGCGCCGATCCGATCCTGCAGCACTTTCCCACGGACGAACTGCGAGCGCTGTTCGAGGACAACTGCAATCGCATCACCATGGATCCGGCATTCGGGCGGGCCTATGTCATGCAGCAGATCGCCAAGGCGACCGGAAAACCCACCGAGGCACGGGCCGTAGTGCAAATGGGCATCATGATCGGTAATGCCGACGGCAGTTTCGATGCCCATGAAGTTGCTGCCGTCAAGGAAGCTTGCCAGGCTCTGCATCTGGATCCGCACGAATTCGGCTTGTAAAGAGCCCTGGAAACCGCTGGACTAATTTCTGGCAAACGCGCAGGCTTGGTTCGTTTGGTGTCCGAGCGAGGGGTGCTTGCGAATGGCGATCCAGGGCTTTCTGAATATCTTTTTCGATACCGTCGCGCCCAATCGCGGGTGGCGATACTGCGGAATGTGCGATGCCAGCGGGTCATTCGGCTATGCCGATGACGGTTCGACGATTTTCTGCTCCGCCTGCGGCGGCACCGGCTGGATGGCCGACGCGCCCAGCTACAACCGCTAGCCGAGCGCGCCGCCGTTCCGGCGATTTTGTAAGGCTTTCCTGCCCTTACATATCCAGACCCAGGTCCAGCACGCGGACCGAATGGGTCAGTGCGCCAACCGCGAGGTAATCGACGCCGGTGCCCGCGTAATTCGCCGCATCCGCGAGGGTCAGGCCGCCCGACGATTCGAGAATCGTCCGCGGGGAGCGTGTATTCCGGCGCTGCACCGCCGCCTGCGTCGCCCACAGCGGAAAGTTATCCAGCAGTACCAATTCGACGTTTTCCGACAAAACGGCGTCGAGTTGTTCGAGGCTGTCCACTTCCACTTCGCATTCGATAGTGGGATTCAATTCCTTTACCGCGCGCAGGGCGGCGACCACGGACCCGGCGGCCACGACGTGGTTGTCCTTGATGAGCGCGGCATCGCCCAATCCCATGCGATGGTTCACGCCGCCGCCGACCCGGACCGCATATTTCTGCAGGGCACGCAGACCCGGCAGCGTTTTGCGACTGTCGCGAATACGGCATTTCGTGCCCTCCACCGCGTCGACCCATTCCGCGGTCGCGGTGGCGATTCCGGACAGGTGACACACGATGTTCAGCAGCGTGCGCTCGGCGGTGAGCAGACCGCGGGTCGGGGCCACCAGGCGCAGCACCGCATCGCCCGGGCGCACCCGGGTCCCGTCGGGCACCCGCTCGGTGATCTCGTAATTCCCTTCGCCCAGTACTTCGTCCAGCACCAGCAGGCCCACATCGAGACCGGCCACGGTACCGGGCTGACGCGAGGCCATGACGGCCTTGGCGACGGCATCGGCGGGAACCGTTGCCAGGGTGGTGATGTCGGGGCCGTAGCGCAGATCCTCATCGAGGGCGGTGCGAATGAGCGCGAGCACCTCGTCGCGATCGAGTCCGGCGTCGAGGGTCATGGGAGCACTCCTTCTACGAAGTCCCGGCCGGCGGCACCGCCACCGGCGCGGCGCGAGATGCGCTGGGCCCGGCGGTGCTCGCGGCCGTGCGGGTGGTTCGCGGCGCGGTCTCGTTCGGCGAGCGCGCCGGCGCGGGGGCGGGTCATCGGGCGGCCGGGGCCGGGTCGCGTCGCCACGTCGGCGCGAGTCCTGTTCCGTCGGTGACCAATTGCGGACGGCCGTCCGCGCCGAGCCGGACGACGGTGCTGCGGCGCAGCTCCTCGCGCGGCTCGGGATGATCCGAACGGGTATGGCAGCCGCGGGATTCGGCGCGGGCCGACGCGGCGAGCAGCAGTGCGCGCGCGGTGAGGGTCAGCGCGGCGTCCTCGAGGTCGCGCACGATCGCGGCCGTCGACTCCGCGCGCACCTGCCCGTCGGGGTCCGGCGACTCCGCGAGCAGCCCGATGAGACGCAGCACCCCCGCGCGCAGGCCGTCTCCGTCGCGCACGACGGCGGCCTGCTCGGTCATCAACTCCTGCAACAGTTTGCGATCGGCGCGCGGCAGGGCGTGCGGCGCGCCGCCGGTGAGTTCCGCCGGGTCGATGCGGGTCGCCGCGTCCACGCGTTCGCCGGCGGCCGCGCCCACGCGTTCGCCCACGACCAAGCCCTCCAGGAGGCTGTTGGAGGCGAGCCGGTTCGCGCCGTGCAGGCCGGTGCGCGCCACCTCGCCCGCGGCGTAGAGGCCGGGAACCGCGGTGCGGCCGTGGGTGTCGGTGACCACGCCGCCGCACTGGTAGTGCGCGGCGGGCGCGACCGGGATGAGGTCGGTGCGCGGGTCGAGCCCGGCGGCCCGGCAGGAGGCGGTGATGGTCGGGAAGCGTTCGGCGAAGCCGTCCAGGGCGCGGGCGTCGAGGTAGACGTGATCGGTTCCGAGGGTGCGCATGCGCTCGGCGATGGCGCGCGAGACGATGTCGCGCGGGGCCAGATCACCGCGCGGGTGCACCCCGGCCATGACCGGATCACCCTGCGAATCCACGAGTGTCGCGCCCTCGCCGCGCACGGCCTCGCTGATGAGCGGGCGTCTGCCGAGCCCGCCCGGGGTGAAGAGCACGGTGGGATGGAACTGCACGAATTCCAGGTCCGAGACGAACGCACCGGCCCGCAGCGCGAGCGCGATGCCGTCGGCGGTGGCCCCGGGGGGATTGGTGCTGCACGCGTACAGCTGCCCGAGCCCACCGGTGGCCAGCAGGACGGCCGGCGCGTGCACCAGCCCGAAACCCTTGTCCGACACCGCGATCACGCCACGCACCCCCTCGGGCCCGGTCACGATCTCGACGACCGCGGCCCCGAACAGGATCGGCAGCCCGGCCGCGTTGAGCGCCCGCTGCACCTCGGCCCCGGTGGCGTCACCCCCGGCGTGAATGATGCGCCGCGTGCTGTGCCCGCCCTCGCGGGTCCGCGACACCTCCCCGTCCCGCCCGAGGTCGAACACGGCCCCGAGGTCGGTCAGCGCCGCGACGGCGTCGACCCCACCCTCGACGATGGATCGCACGGCGTCGGTCTCACACAGTCCGGCCCCCGCGACAGCGGTGTCCCGCACGTGCGATTCCACCGAATCCCCGTGCGGCGCAACGACGGCGATCCCGCCCTGCGCGTACTGCGTGGAGGTGTCGGTGGCCCCGCCCTTGCTCAGCGTGAGCACCCGCAACCCCCGCAGCGAGGCGGTCCGGGCGGCCGTCAACCCGGCGACCCCGCCCCCCACGACGACGAGGTCGGCCTCGGCCTCCCACTCGACAGGCAAGCCACCCATCACGTTTCCTTTCGCCCGCCGACCGGTACCAGCGCGAAACCGCGCCCGCCCGGCGGAATCCGGCGCGACCCGGCCGGCAGGCCGAGCACCCCCGGAGCCGTCGTGCGCCGCTCCGGCGCGCCGGTGCCGCAGCGGCAGACAGCCGTCCCGGCGGGATCGTCACCGGCCCGAACCTCGCTCGACGCCGCGAGAGCGCCGAGTTCCGTTCCGCCCGATGCCGTTCCGGCCACGTCGCGCGTGGCAGTCAACGCGGCAGGTTGGTTGAACTCCGTCCGGCCGTGGCCGGCGGACTCCCGCCGGAGATCACCGTCCGGAGCGATATCGCGCCCGGCGATCGCATCGATCCGCCGGGACGGCGAAACACGTTCGGCGACCTCATCGTCGCGCCGCGCGAGATGCCCGGCCGCGTTGCTGCCGGCGGATTCGGAGCCGACCAGCGGCGCGCAGGCGCAGTCTCGTGCCGGGCGCTCTCGCACGACAGCGTTGCTACGGACGAGCCGGGCGACGGCGGCGGTGAGGGGGGTGATGGCCGCGCGGGCTGTGCGGGCCAACGGGGACTCGGGTCGCCAGCCGGTCAGGAGGCGGGGGCCGGTGGGGCGGGTGAGCGGGCGGGGCAACCGGATTCGGGGGCCGTCCGGGGTCGCCCGGGGCCCGGCGGGCCTGGCCGCCGGGATCTGGGGCGACATGGTTATTCCCCGCCGCCCGGGTTGCCGATCTCGATCATGCGCTGCACGGAACCGCGGGCCAGGGCGGCGGTTTCGAGGTCGACGTGCACCTCGTCGCGGTTCTCCAGGAGGCAGCGCAGCAGCGCCGCGGGGGTGATCATCTTCATGTACGCGCAGGAGGCGCGGTCGTTCACGGCCTGGAAGTCGATGCCGGGCGCGGCTTTCCGCAGCTGGTGCAGCATGCCGACCTCGGTCGCGACCAGGACCTGCTTCGACTTCGCCGCCTTGGCCGCGTCGATCATGCCGCCGGTGGACAGGATGTGCACCCGGTCGGCCGGGAACTCGCCCGCGCCCGCCAGGTACAGCGCCGAGGTGGCGCAACCGCATTCGGGGTGCACGAACAGTTCCGCGTCCGGGTGGGTGCGGGCCTGCTCGTTCAGCTCGTCACCGTTGATGCCGGCGTGCACGTGGCACTCGCCCATCCAGATGTGCATGTTCTCGCGGCCGGTGATGCGCTTGACGTGCGCGCCCAGGAACTGGTCGGGCAGGAACAGCACCTCGCGGGCGGGGTCGATGGAGGCGACCACGTCCACGGCGTTCGAGGAGGTGCAGCAGATGTCGGTGAGCGCCTTCACCGCGGCCGTGGTGTTCACGTACGACACCACCAGGGCGTCGGGGTGCTCGGCCTTCCATTCGCTCAACTGCTCGGCGGTGATGGAATCGGCCAGCGAGCAGCCCGCCCGCTGATCCGGGATGAGGACCGTCTTCTCCGGGCTGAGGATCTTGGCGGTCTCGGCCATGAAGTGCACGCCGCAGAAGATGATCGTGCCCTCGGGGGCCTCGGCGGCGATGCGGGACAGCGCGAGGGAGTCGCCGACGTGATCGGCCACGTCCTGGATCTCGGGCAGCTGGTAGTTGTGCGCCAGGATCGTGGCATTGCGCTCGCGCGCCAGTCGCTTGACCTCCTGAGCCCACTCGGGGGTGGCATCGACGCCACCGAATCCCGACGGTCCATCGGTGATGCGCTCCGCGAGCGTCATCGTCGCACCGGGTGCAGCCATGGCTGGCTCCTTCTCTCATGCGCTCGGCCCCATCGCCGATTCGCATCCAATCGGTTTTCGACTTAGAATCGAAAACGTGGCCCATCGTAGCACCATCCACGAAACGCTCACCGCCGTGTACCAGGTTCGCCGCTTCCCCGGAGATGTCACCGCAGGTCAGGGCGGTGCGCCCGCCAATGAACACCGTTGCCCGCCCGGTCAGCGGACAGAATTGGCGGTACTGCTGTGGGAGCGCGCGCTGGACCCCGCCAAGGGCACCTGGTCCCTGCCGGGCGGCAAATTGCGCACGGACGAGGATCTGGACACCTCCGCGGCCCGCCAGCTCGCGGAGAAGGTGGACGTGCGCGAGTTGACGCACCTGGAACAGCTCTCGGTCTTCAGCGACCCGGATCGGGTGCCCGGTGACCGCCGCATCGCCTCGGCCTACCTGGGCCTGGTTCCGCTGACCGCGGATCCGCAGCTGCCGCCGGACACCCGCTGGCACCCGGTTTCGGCGCTGCCGGACATGTCCTTCGACCACGGGATCGTGGTCGAGCACGCGCGCACCCGGCTGGCCGCCAAGCTCTCGTACACGAACATGGCGTTCGCGCTGGCCCCGCAGCGCTTCACCATGTCGACCCTGCGGGAAATCTATTGCGCCGCACTGGGATACGACGTGGACACCACGAATCTGCAGCGGGTGCTGACCCGGCGCGGCGTCATCACCCCGACCGGGGACACGGCCTCCCCCGGCCGCGCGGGCGGGCGGCCAGCGGCGGTGTATCGCTTCGCCGACAACGAGATCCGCGTGACGGACGAGTTCGCGGCGCTACGACCGCCGAGCTGACGGACGAGCTGTACTCAGCCCTCGCGCTTGCGGTGCTTGGCGGTGCGCTTGTACGCGCGCCCACTCGGAATCGGCTGCGCCGCATTGGATCGCCGGATGGCATGGCGCTGCCGCCAGGCCGTGAGATCCGGTCGCAGTGCCCGGTCTTCCAGGGCATGAAGGCGGTCTGGCGGCGCGGCGACGACATCTTCGCCGAGGTCGCGCTGCCGGACGCGGTGGCCGATGCCGACAAG
>NZ_JBEXUS010000150.1:0-16464 GCF_040614455.1 Nocardia sp. NPDC005978 | reverse complement strand
CATCTCGGATCCCCAACGTAAATCACCAAGGCACCACGGGCGACCTCAGCCGCCTGGCCGGTGCGCGCGCACCGCAGCCGGAAGTTCGCGTCGGCTATGCGGGGGCGAGCGCGCGCGCGTTGTGCAGCGCGGTGCGCAGCTGGCGGGCCGCGGGCAGCACCTCCTCGTGCATGCGCAGGCCCAGCGGGGTCAGCGCCACGCTGCGGCTGTTGCGTTCGAACAGCGGTGCGCCGACGCGGCGTTCGAGTTTGCGAATGATCTGGCTGACCCGGCCGGTGCTCACGTGCATGCGATCGGCGGTGCGGCCGAAGTGCAGTTCTTCGGACAGGGTCAGAAACGCCTCCAGCTCGGGTCTTTCCAGCATGGGGGTCCTCCGGGTCGGTGTGCGCGTCGAGTACGGGACACGGTGGGCGGCCGCGATGTGACCGGCGCTGCGCGTGAGACGGGACACAGTGCGGCGATTCGCAAGTTTGCTGTGGATACGCCGGATCGGAGATTCGATGTGGTTCGTGCTCGGTTTCCGGACGGTCGGCGGGCATGCGCGGCGTGCTTCGCGCGCGGCGAACCGAACGCGCCGGGTGTGGCCGAAAGGGAGTCCGCTCCTATCTCGGGCAAAACTCCAGATATGAAACAGGCCAGGCGGTTTGGTTGCAAATGTGGCCGCGCGCGTCGTTCGTGTCCGGCGAGATCCGCGGGTTTCGGTATGTCACGCTGGGGGTATGGACCAGACCCGGTTGGCGCGGGCGGAATCCGACGCTCCGGCCGGTGCCGGACTGGCGGGGTATGTCGGCGGCTGGATGCTGCTCGCCGCGGTCGCGCTGACCGCGATCTTCGCGCGTGAACTCGTGCTCGACAGATTCCTGAACGGCTGTCTCATGCTGTCCGGCGTGGTGGCCGCGCTCGGTATCGCCATGCTGTTGCTGGGAAGGCGTACGCCGAGTTGGCTGCTCAACGCCGCACCCCTGCTCATCATCGTGCTCGGCACGATTCCGGACTCGGGGGAGACCCTGCTGGTGTGGGCGGTGCTCTACGCCGGCTGCCTGCTGACCGAAGCCGCGACGCTGCTCACCACGGCGGCGGCGGTGGTGATCTTCGGGGCGGGCGCGGTGGTGATCGGCGACGCCCGCGATGTCGCGCTGTGGTGCCAGGTCAGCGCCTCGCTGATCCTGGTGTGCTGTGTCATCGTGCAATTGCGCAGACGCATAACCGGTCTCGTGTCCGCGCTGGACGAGCAGGCCAGCTGCGACGGTCTCACCGGCCTGGCGAATCGGCGGCGCTTCACCGAGCGCCTGGAGAACGAGGTCGCCGCGCACATCCGGCACGGCCGCCCGCTGGCGGTGTGGTTCCTGGATATCGACGAGTTCAAGCACATCAACGACGTGCACGGCCACACCGCCGGTGACACCGCCCTGCGCAATCTGGCCCCGCTGCTGCTCGATCGCATGCGCCCCAACGACCTGGTGGCCCGCACCGGCGGTGAGGAGTTCGCGGTGATCCTGCCCGACACGACGGCCGCCGAGGCCGCCGTCTGGGCCGAGGCCCTGCGCGCCGAGATCGAGTCCTCCGCTCGCGCCTGGCCGGTGGCGCTCACCGTCAGCATCGGCGTGGCGGCCACCCCCGATTTCGAGGCTCCCGACCTGTTCCGCGCCGCCGACATCGCCCTGCATTCGGCGAAACGCCAGGGCCGCAACACCGTTCGCACCGCCGTCGCGGCTCGCGGCGCGGGCGGCGCGCCGGCTCGATAGCGCTTCGACCGGGCTTCGCGGCCCCGGCGAAACGTCGGATCGGGGCCGCTTCCGGCTCACCCGCCTGTGCGCACATCGAGCGCCGGCTGCCGGTCTCCCGGCGGGCCGGGCTGTCGGCGGGTAGCCGGCGCGACGCGCGGTGGCCGGGGTCGGAGCCGGTCAGGCCCCGTCGTGGGTCAGGTGGAGATACGCGGTGTCCAGGGGGATGTCCACCGCGAACCAGGCCGCGGGGCGGTCGTCGTCGCGGGGGGACCAGGCGGTCGCGATGCACATGCGCGCCACCTCGGTTCTCGCCAAACCCGGGAGATGCCAGGTGATTCGGGACGGGGGGTCGTAGCTCGCGCCGTATTCGGCGGGGGCGTCGGTGGGGTAGGTGGGCATGACGTCGGCCCAGTCGCCGGGCATGAGGCGGCCGTCGGCGGCCTGCATGGCGAGCAGTTCGGTGTCGGGGCCGCCGACCGAGACCATGAAATGGTCGTTCTCGATGGTGACCGCGGCCAGGCACTCGCCGGGGTCGGGGCCGCCGACCGCGTCGGCGGGGAAGTCGGTGAGGGCGACCGAGAAATCCAGGTCGGCGACGGGGCCGTGCGCCTGGACCTGCCAGATGGCGGCCCACAGGGGTACCGCCGCGCCGCCGTCCCAGGCCGGCACGTCGATGCTGCCGATCAGCAGATCCACTGTCGCGGACGGATGTCCCCACCGATGCAGTTGTGAGCCGTTCGGCAAGCGCCACACCGTATCCGGGCCGGGCGGCAGCACCTCCGATCCGAGGGCTACGGAGAAGCCGACGATGCCGAGGGGCGTATCGATCACGGCGGGGCGACGGTCCGCCTGTGTCAGATGGTCGGTGGGGAGCATGTGTCAATCATGCAGGCCGGTGGTCCGTGTCCTGTCCACAAGTCCGGGAATCGGGTGCGAGGATTGTGCGAACGCCGCCCCCGGCGCATACCGGGCGAATCGGGTTTCGACGTGCTGGAACGCCCGGTGATCAGCGGCTCGTGGCCGGGCCGGTGCGGGTGGTTCGCGTAACGGACCCGCCCGCGACCCCGACAGATCCGGTGGAGGCCGACCGGTCGGCGCTGTCCACAGCGCCCGGCGGCTACGCAAGCGCAGCTCGTAATCGACCGCCCGAGTGGAGTGGAGTACGACGATGAAACGCACGATCCGGTTCCTGACCGCCGCGGCTTTCCTCGGTGCGGGCGCGATCGTCACCGCCGCACCGGCCACCGCCGACAACCCCGGTGGCCCCTGTCAGCTGGGTTGGTCCAACGTCGAGCCCCGCTCGTGCGTGCAGAACAGCTTCAACCTGCCGCCGACCTTCTCTGTCGGAAACGGCATCTGCGCAGGACTTTTCACCACCGGCGGCACGGCGTTCGACGGCCCGCTCTACCAGTATTCCGAGGCTCCCGGTGCGGAACACGCCGTGGTGCTGCGCATCACCCAGGGCTTCTCCCCGGTCGGCACCTGGGGCCCGCAGCTCCTGGCCTGCGACGTGACCGCCGTCGTCGACTGGTTCAACCACGACACCGGCCAGGGCGGCAGCGTCAGCCAGTTCATCCCCGCCGGCCAGCGCTCCGCCCCCGCGATCCTGGTGGCCTACACCGGCCCCGGCCGCGTCCAACTGACGGTCCGCACCGACCGCCCCAACATCCCCGCCGCGGCGGAGGTGTTCGTCCCGTAGTCCCTCGACTACCTGGGCAGGGTTTTCGAGAAACCGGGGTGCTGTCGTCCACGGACGAGGGGTACGGCAGCACTCCGGTAATCCATTCGGCCGCAGCGGATTTCGCGCGGTCACCGGGTATCGGACATCCCGCGTTCGTGCGGCTCAACCCATCGGTGAGCTGATACCCGCACCGTGCAGGACGGTGTCGACCGTCGATTCGACGTAGGCGGCCGTGAGGGGTTCGTCGCGGAATATCAGTCGGAACCACAGCGCGCCCGCCAGCATGTCCATCAGGGCGGCGGGGTCGGCGTCGGCGGACAGCTCGCCGCGTTCGATCGCCCGGGTGAAGATGGGCTGTTCGCGGCCCAGGCGATCGGCGAAGAAGCTATGCCCGGCGGCCGCCAGCCGGGGCCGGGACGGTGCTGCGGCGAGAACCGCGGTGGCGATGGGTGCTGTCGCCGGTCCGGTGAGCAGGCGTGCGATGTCGCCGGCCACCGCGAGAAGGTCGCCGCGCAGGGTTCCGGTATCGGGGATGGTGATCGCGAGGACGTCGGCGGCGGTGAGGGCGGCGGCGAGGAGATCGTCCTTGGCCGGCCACCAGCGATAAAGGGTGGTCTTGTTGACCCCGGACCGCTGGGCGACCGCCTCCATGGTCAGGCCGTCGTAACCCTGGGCGGCCAGCAGTTCCAGGGCCGCGGCGTAGATCTCGTCGGCTCGCCGTGGGCCGGCGCCGGTACGCCGGGCGGGGAATGTCATGCACCGAGAATACAACGCAACGTTGCGTTGCGGGGAACTACGCGCTACCGTTTGCAACGCAACGTTGCGTTGCATTATGGAAGGTGGGGCAATGACAGATTCGGTACCCGTGGTGTTCGTCCACGGCATACGACTCAGCGGTGCGGCGTGGACGACGGTCGCCGAGCGCGTGGGACGCGACCGAGCCGTGCGCGCAGTCGATCTCCCGGGACACGGGGCGCGGCGCGGGGGAGTGTTCACGCTGCCAGGCGCCGCGGCCGCCGTGCTCGACGCGGTGGACGAGGTGGGCGGCCGAGCGCTCGTGGTCGGTCATTCGCTCGGCGGTTACGTGGGGATCGCCGCCGCCGCGAAGGATCCCGGCCGGGTCGCCGGACTGGTGGTGGCCGGCTCGACCACGGTGCCGAGTCCCGCCGCTACGGCACCGTTCTCGGTCATGCACCGGGTGCTGACGTCGCGCCGCGATGGTGGAAAGCGCGCCAGTGAACGCTTGTTCGGCGCGGTGCTGCCCGCGCCCGTGGCCACCGCGATCAGCGCAGGAGGCATCGCCACGGAGGTGATCCCCGACGTGGTCCGAGCCCTGCGCGGATTCGATGTACTCCATGATCTCGCGGCCTATCCGGGCCCGGTGTGGTTGATCAACGGCGGGCACGACCATTTGCGCTGGCACGAACGACGTTTCGCGGCGGCAAACCCCGACGCACGATTGATCGTGGTGCCCGGCGGCGGTCACTATCTGCCGATGGCGCGACCGGTGGAGTTCGCTCGCTTGGTCCGGGATGCGGCGGCCGCTGTTCCTGGCGTACGGGTTTGACCGTGGGGTAGTCGGACCCGTACGCCGGCTGATGCCTGGACTAGCGAATTCGCTAGTGGGGGAGCAGAGTTCCGGTCAGGTGGTCCCAGGCCACGTGGGCGTGCAGGCGGACCCCGGTCACCAGGGTGTCGTCGTCCGCGTAGAAGTGGGGGTTGTGGTTCATGAAGAGGCCGCGGCCGCCGGGGGTGGGGGACGGGAGGCCGGTGGGGGTCAGGTCGGCGTCCTGCACGCCGAGGGTTACGTAGAGGCCGCCGTACTTGTTGACGAACTCCGAGACGTCGTCGTAGCCGAGGGTCGCGGAGGTTTCGACCACGTGGCCCGCGCCGGCCACGCGCTCGAAGGTGGGGAGTGCGGCGTCCATCCAGGACTGTTCGTTGTGGACGGCGGGGACGTCCTGCAGGAACTCGGTGACGGCGGTGCAGTTGTAGGCCTGGGCGGTGTGCCCGGCGAGGGTGTCCACGCGACGCTGGACATCGCTCATATCGTCTTCGACGGCGCAGCGGATGGTGCCCCAGAGGGTCACGGTGCGGCCGATGATGTTGAAGCGGCCGACGTCCTGGACGTGGCCGATGGAGATGGTGACGGGGTCGAAGGCGTTGATCTGGCGGTAGAGCTGGCCGATGCCGGTCAGGATCGCGCCCGCGGCGGGCATGGGGTCGATGCCCATCCACGGGGTGGAGCCGTGCACCTGCTCCCCGGTGATGGTGATCTTGATCAGCGTGGAGGCGCCGAACTGGTTGCCGACCCGATATCCGATGTAGCCCTTGGGATACGGGGTGACGTGGAAGCCGAAGGCCATGCTCGGTTCGGGGTCGTCGAGCGCGCCCTGCGCGAGCATCTCCCGGGCACCGCCCGCCTCGTCGACCGGCGGCCCCTCCTCGGCGGGCTGGAAGACGAAAAGCACCGTGCCGGGCAGGCTTTCGCGCACCTCGGCCAGCACCGTGGCCGCGCCCAGCAGCATCGCGGTGTGGCAGTCGTGCCCGCACGCGTGCGAGACCGGGAACGGCCCGCCGGGGTAGTCCTCGTCCACGACGTGTGAGGCGAAGTCGACCCCGCACTCATCCGGGACCGGGAGCGCGTCGATGTCCGCGCGCAACGCGACGACCCGCTCACCGCCCTGCCCGCCGCGCAGCACCCCGACCACCCCGTGCCCGGCGATCCCGGTCCGCACCTCGTCCAGGTACAGTCCGCGCAGGTGTTCGGCGATCAGCGCGGCGGTCTCGCGCTCGCGGTTCGACAGTTCCGGATGCGCGTGCAGATGCCGCCGCCAGGTCACCACCTGATCCGCGACGGCCGCAGCGCGCCGGTCGAGTTCGTCGTGCATCGATGCGTTCAAGAGGTACTCCGCTCTTCGCCGGTATCGGGTCCGTGCCGCACGCTCAGGGCAATCGCTCCATTGTCGGGGACCAGCCGTCCGGGTCCCGGTGTTCGCGGTGCCCGCGGGGGATTCACGACCTGGTGAGCGCCGGGGTCGGGCCCTCGTCGGTGTGCAGCCGCACTGCCGACGCGGTGGCGCTCATCAGGGCGTTGCGGAAGCGCCCGGTCCCGGTGAATTCCTGTACCAGGGAACGCAATCGCGGTGAGCGGCTGTCGAGCGCGTCCCACTCGTCCTGGTCGATGACCACGAATCCGTGGTATTCCCTGGGCGTCTCGCTCAGGCCCTCGGGTTGCCAGCCCAGCCGCGGGGTACTGGCGAGGTGGGCGGTGAGATCGGCGCACGCGCCGTCGGCCGCGCACAGGCGCAGCGGCACCTGATCGGCGGCGTAGTCGAAATCGCGCGTGGTCAGGGTCCACCCGGCCGGATCGCGGTATCCGTAGTCCAGCCCGCTCGGTGGCGCGAGCGTGGCGGCGGACATGTCCGCGGGGCGGTTGTCCAGCGTCTCGGCGACGAGTTCGCGATCGGTGGCCGTGAACTCCCACCCGGCGGCCGGGTCGATCGGTTTGTGCCAGTAGCCGGTTCGGCCGCCGTCCCGGCCCTCCACGCGCAGTTCGCGCTGGAAGGATCTGCCGCCGGTCTGATGGATGCTGATGGCGGCGGTGATGTCGCCCGGGATCTTGGGCTGGCGTATCCAGCCGGGCGGCGGCAGCTGGATATTGGCGTATTGGGCGAAGAACGGGCGCAACTGCTGGAAGCGCGCGAACTCGCCCTCGAAATTGTTCGGCGCCGAATCATGCGCCGTTTGATCCTCGTACGAGTACGAGAAGAACACGGTGTCGGCCCCGGAGATGTCGAAATCCCAGAGCCGGGTGTACATGTCGCCGTATTCGTTGACCATGAAGGTCGTCGATCCCGCGGCGCTGAGATTCACCGCCCGGAATCGCCCGTTGAGCGGGCCGGGCATTTCGAAACTGTAATCATCCGAGAACGTAGGATTATCGGGATGCAGCGGATGCGCGCCCGGTAGCCACGGATCGAGAATGGTGATCCGATCGCCCTCGGCGGACAGCACGAAGACCGTGTCCACACCCGCGCCGCCCACCGGCTGCTCCTGCCCGGCGGTGTCGGTCCAGAATCCCTCCTGCCGGAAGGGAATCAGTTCCACGTAGCGCGGATCGAGCCAGGACAGACTCCAGGCCCGTGCGGCCGGGCGCACCCGCTGACCCGCCGGGTTCAGCCAGGTGGGCGAGCCGAACCTGGCTGTCCACCACCAGAGTTCCGGGGTTTGATCGGCCGATTCCAAGGTGTAGACGTGGCCTTCGGGGCCGGTGGCGACGAGGCGGCCGCCGTCGACGGAGATGCCGGTGATCTGGCCCACCAGGCAATTCGGCAGTGGCGGGACACGCCAGCCCGATTCGCCGTCGACGGCTCCGACGTACAACCGCCCGTCCAGGAGCGCGTACTGCCAGACCTCGTTGAATCCACCTGCGGTGGTGCGCAGCTCGATGCGCCGGGGCAGCCGGGATGTCACCTCGGCGGGCGCGTGCGGCATCGTCCACAACCCGATTCCGGTGCTGGGGAAGTGCATCGGTAACGGCCAGGCGCCCGCGCGCCCGGGCAGACTCAGTGCCGCACAGCTGATCGGCGCGGGCAGCACCCCGAAGGGCAGCCATTCATCCGCCCGCGCGGCCCCCGGGGTCGAAACCGTTGCCGCCGCAATGGCTGCGGCGGCCACCGCTCTTCTGCCGATCATCGGGATATTTCCATCCTTTCACTCGGTGAACGCACGGAAGCTCGAACTCGCAAGAAAGAGAAAGGCATACGATTCATTCGCGTGTGGTGCACCCGCCATCGGCGAAAACGTCAGATGGGAATTAGGTGACCCCGGCTGAATATTCGGCAGCAGGTTATCACTACGGGATTCGAATCGGGTGTGCAGGCGCGCCCGGTATTTCAGGCTCGGAATACGAATACTCGGAGTATCAGGAAACGCGCGCCGCCGACCGCCGCCATCAGCGCCACCAGTGCGAGCGCCTGTGTGGCGTCGCCGAGACCCGGTGCCCAGAACTCCAATCCGGCCAGCGCGGCGGTGCTGATCAGCATGCCGATCAAGGCCAGCGCCCCGCCCTCGCACTGCGCCTTGAACCAGCCGACCCCGCCTGCGGCGCGGAAGGTCAGGCGGCGGTGCAACTCGTTCGCGATGACCGTGCTCACCAGGGAACCGGCGACATTGGCGGCCAGCGGGCCGATCTCGGTCAGTGCCATGAACAGCAGGACGTAGGCGATGTTGCTGGAACCGCCGACCGCGGCGAAGCGAATCAGCTGGGCGAAGACGTGATCGCCGGTCAGGTAGCGCCGCACACCGGCCCGGCGGCCGCGCGGCATCGCGCGCCGCAGGCCGTCGATGATCGACGTGGCGTCCAAGCCCTGCCAGGGCGCGGTGGCGGCGTACGCGGTGCTGTTCACGAGGTAAGAGTCACCCCCTCCGCTTACACGGGACTGACACCCGACTGACATGGCCACTGACACACTGTTTCGACTGCTCGGGCCCGGTTTTCTCATCGGTCGAACGGGCAATTCGGACATCGGCCACGGTGTGGCGTCCGGTCGGCGTGGCAAGATCGCCCGGGTGCAGATCGGGATCCTGGGACCATTCGAAGTTCGCACGGCCGACGGCGTACTCGCCGACGTGCCGGGCGCGCGGCTGCGCGGGCTGTTGACGGCCCTCGCCCTCGAAGCCGGTCACGCGGTCCCCAAGGCGACGCTCATCGACTGGATCTGGGGTGACAATCCGCCCGCCGACGCGGCGAATGCCCTGCAACGCTTGGCCTCCCGGCTGCGCAAGGTGCTGCCCGCGGGATCGGTGGAGGGTCGGTCGGACGGCTACCGGCTCCGCGTGGAGCCCGAGGACGTGGACGCGGTGCGGTTCGAGCGCCTGGTCGCGCAGGCGCGGGGTGATCAGGATCCGCTGCGCCTGCGCGAGGCGCTGGGGCTGTGGCGCGGTGCGGCCATGCAGGACATCGGATTACAGGACAGCGCGGCCTTCGACGCCGCCGTCACCCGTCTCGACGGCCTGCGCCTGGCCGCGCTGGAGGACCGCTTCGACGCCGAGGTGGCCGCGGGCCACGGCGCGGACGTGGTCACCGACCTGACCGACCTGGTGGCCGCGCATCCCATGCGCGAACGCCTGGTGGCCGCGCTCATGCGGTCGCTGGTCGCGACCGGCCGCGACACCGAGGCGGTCCTGGCCTACGAGCGCACCCGCGAAACCCTGGCCGACGAGCTGGGCGTGGATCCGGCGCCGGAACTCTCGGAGCTGCACCTCGCGCTGCTGCGCGGGGAGATGACGCGGCGACAGGAGCAGCGGCCCACCAATCTGCGGGCCGAACTGACCAGCTTCGTCGGCAAGGACGCCGATCTGGCCGCGGTCCGGGAGCTGAGCGCCGGGCACCGGCTCACCACGTTGATCGGGCCGGGCGGCTCGGGCAAGACCCGGCTGGCCACCGAGACCGCGCGCACCCTGCTCGGCGATCTCCCCGACGGGGTCTGGGTGGTCGAGCTGGCCGCGCTGGGCGCCGACGCCGGCGACGGGAACGGCATCGCCCGGGCGACACTGGCCGCGCTCAAACTGCGGGACGCGCTGCTGAGCGAGGCCACCGACGCCGAACCGCTGGACCGGGTCGTCGCCGCCGTGCGCGAGCGCTCGATGCTGATCGTGCTCGACAACTGCGAGCACGTCATCGAGTCCGCCGCCGCCTTCGCGCACCGGGTACTGGGCGAATGCCGCCGCCTGCGCATCCTCGCGACCAGCCGTGAGCCGCTGGGCATCACGGGCGAGGCGCTGTGGCCGGTCGCCCCGCTCGCGCTGCCCGCGCCCGAAGCGGGTGCGGCCGCCATCGAAGCCGCGCCCGCGGTGCGGCTGCTGCGCGACCGGGCCGCCGCCGTGCGCCAGGACCTGGGCTCGGACGCGCACACCCTGGCGACGCTGGCGCGCGTCTGCCGGGCGCTGGACGGAATGCCGCTCGCGATCGAACTGGCCGCGGCCCGGCTGCGCACCATGTCCCTCGATCAGCTCGCGCACGGACTCGACGACAGGTTCCGGCTGCTCACCGGCGGCAGCCGGACCGCGCTGCCCCGGCACCGGACCCTGCGCGCGGTGGTCGACTGGAGCTGGGAACTGCTGACCGACGCCGAGCGCGCGGTGCTGCGCCGGCTGGCGGTGTTCTCGGGCGGGGCGAATCTGGCTGCGGCCGAACGGGTCTGCGCGGGAGACGGCGTGGAGTCCTACGAGGTGCTCGAATTGCTCACCGCGCTCAGCGAGAAGTCGCTGGTGCTGGCCGGAAGCGAAGGCGCGCAGCGGTATCGGATGCTCGGCACGATTCGCGAGTACGCCGCGCAGCGGCTGGCCGACGCCGGCGAGGGCGAGGCCGCCAGGCGTGCGCATCTGGCCTACTTCACCGATTTCGCCGATGCCGCGGAACCGCATCTGCGCCGCGCCGAACAGGTGCGATGGCTCGCGATCCTGGAGGCCGAGCACGACAACATCGCCGCCGCCATGCGCGGTGCGATCGATTCGCGGGACGCGGACGCCGCGATGCGCTTGGCCGCGGCCGCGGGCTGGTACTGGTGGCTCGGCGGGCACAAGGTCGAGGGCAACGATCTCATCCTGGCGGCCACGGCATTGCCGGGCGAGGTGGCCGATGAGACGCGGGCGGTGGTGTACTCGTTCGTCGTGCAGTTCCTGAGCTCGGGGCGGCAGGGCGATCAGTACCAGGCCGAGGACTGGATTCACAAGGCGTACGAGATCAGTCAGCGGGTCGAACTGCGCCATCCCGCAGCCAAATTCGCCGTCCCGCTGGAGCGCATGCTGCAGGCGCCCGGTGATTTCCTGTCCGCCTGGGCGGATCTGCTGGCCGACGACGACCCGTGGGTGCGCGCGCTGGCCCGATTGCAGCTGGGGAATCTGAGTATTCAGATCGGCCGCGGCGATCGGGAGGCCGATGCGCACCTCGCGGCCGCGCTGGCCGAGTTCCGGGAGATCGGAGATCGCTGGGGGATCTCGCTGGCGCTGACGATTCTCGCGAATCGTGTTGCCGTGCAGGGTGACCTAGCCGCCGCGTGCGAGCACTACGAGCGGGCCGTGACGGCGGTGGAGGAACTCGGCGCGATCGAAGACGTCGTACCGCTGCGTGCGCGCCAGGCCCAGTTGTACTGGCTGCTGGGCGATTCGGCGTCGAGCGCGGTGTCGATGGCGGCCGCGCAGCGGGCCGCCGATCGCGTCGCCTGGCCGGACATGCTGGCGGACCTGGCGCTGTCCAGGGCCGAACTCGCGCGCTGGGGCGATGATTTCGACCTCGCGCACCGGTATCTGGACCAGGTGCGCGCCGAGCTCGGCCCCGCCGCCGAGCGGGAAACCATCCGGGCGCCCATCGAAGATCTCCTGGGTTATCTCGCGGCGGATGTCGACACCGCGCGCGCACACCGCGCCGCGGCGGTGGCGGCGGCCGCGGCGGCCGGGCACCCGCCGCTGATAGCGCAGGTGCTGGTCGGCGTCGCGGATCTGGCGCTGCGGCGTGCGGACTACGAGCAGGCGGCGCGCCTGCTCGGGGCCGCGGCGGCGGTGCGCGGGCTGCCGGACCGTTCCCTGCCCGACACCGCTCGCATCGAAGCGGACGCGCGAAACCGCCTCGGCGACCTGAGGTTCGCCGAGGCGGTGGGGGAGGGGGAGCGGGCGCACTGGCCGGACCTGGCCGAAATCACGCTCGCTTCGTGAAAGTGGAACGCGCCCAGAGGTATCCGATCACCGCGATCGCCACGCACCAGCAGACGGCGGTGATCGCGTCACCGGCCTGCGGGGCGCCGTTCAGCAGCCCGCGCATCGTCTCGATGATCGGGGTGAAGGGCTGGTACTCGGCGAACTGACGCAGGCCCGGGCCCATCTTCTCGGCGGGGACGATGGCGCTGGAGAAGAACGGCAGCATGACCAGCGGCACGGACGCCAGGCCCGCGGTCTCGGGCGACTTGGCGAACAGGCCCAGTGCGATGGTGAGCCAGCCGGCCGCGAAGCCGAGCAGCACGACCATGCCGATCACGCCGAGCCAGTTCAGCGCGCTCGCCGACGGGCTGAAGCCCAGCAGGAACGCCACCCCGATCAGGGCCGCGATGGCGACCAGGTTGGTGAGCACGCTGGCCACCACGTGGCCGGTGAGCACCGCGCCCCGGGACACGTCCATGACCTTGAACCGATTGATGATGCCGTTGAGCATGTCCGAGTTCACCGCGGTCGCGGTGGCGCCGAGGCCGTAGCAGACGGCCAGCAGGATCAAACCCGGTGTGGCGTAGTCGATGTAGTCGACACCGACGTCGAACGCGTCGCCGAACATGTACACGAACATCAGCATGATGATGATCGGCATCAGCACCGCGTTGAAAACCGAGGTGGGATTGCGCGCGATGTGCTTGAAGTTGCGGCGCAGCATGACGATCGAGGGGGACTTGGTGCTCATTACGCGGAAACCTCCGTGGTGCGGCCGGTGAGGGCGAGGAAGACGTCATCGAGATCGGGGGTGTGGACGGAGAATTCGTCGGCGGCCAGGCCGTTCGCGTCGAGCCGGTCCAGCAGGGCGCGCAGCGAGGCGGTGCCCGCGTCGCTGGGGACCCGCAGGGTGAGGGCCTCGGGGTCGGTTGTCGAGTCCGGGAAAAGCGTTGCGGCGGCATCGAGTTGATCGGCGCCGGCGAAGCGCAGCCGGACGTGGGTGCCGGGGATCAGGCGCTTGAGCTCGTCCGGGGTGCCCTGGGCGACCAGGCGGCCCTGGTCCAGCACCGCGACCCGATCGGCCAGCTGATCGGCTTCCTCGAGGTACTGGGTGGTCAGGAAGATGGTGACGCCGTCGGTGGCGACGAGGTCGCGGATGATCGACCACATGGTGCGGCGGCTGCGCGGATCCAGGCCCGTGGTCGGTTCGTCCAGGAAGATGATGCGCGGGTTGCCGACCAGGGTCATCGCCAGATCGAGTTTGCGGCGCATACCGCCGGAGTAGGTCGAGGCCGGCTTGTCCGCGGCCTCCACCAGCTCGAAACGCTCGAGCAGGTCCGCGATGATCCGCTTACCCTCCCGGCCGGGAATCCCTTTGAGATCCACCATCAGTTCCATGTTCTCGTAGCCGGTGAGGAGTTCGTCGACGGCCGCGAACTGGCCGGTCACGCCGATCGCCCCGCGCACCGCCCGGGATTCGGTGGCGACATCGTGCCCGGCGACCCGGATCACGCCGTCGTCGGCGGTGATGAGGGTGCTGAGCACGTGCACCGTGGTGGTCTTGCCCGCGCCGTTGGGGCCCAGGAGGGAGAAGATGGTGCCCGCGGGAACGTTCAGGTCGATGCCGTCGAGCACGACCTTGTCCCCGTAGGCCTTTCGCAGTCCGGAGACCGTGATCGCTGTGTTCGTCATGGGAAGAACTTTCGCGGGGCGGCCTGACACTGCCCTGTCACGGAACTGACACGCGAACTGACACGGGACAGAGGTGGTGTCGTACCTGGTGGGGGCGGATTTTCGCCGGTCGCCGAGCCCGTGGCCGGACCCGTAGCGGTCGCTTCGGACCTGTCGGGCAACGCGGCGCCGCACGCGTCGGGCGCCCGGCGAAACAACCGGCGTTCGCGGTCGATCGGCACCCGGTTCTGCCGATCGCCGGGTGTCCAGGCCCAGCTGATCGGGCCCTGCCGACCCGGTTCCGGTCGGCGGCCGCGTGGACCGGGACCGCCTACTCGGGCACAGCGCCGCCGATGTTCGGCAGTGTGCGCAGTTGCCTGCGTGAGGTGACGCCCAGTTTGCGGAAGATGTTGCGCAGGTGCGCGTCCACCGTGCGCGGGCTCAGGAACAGTTGCGCGGCCACTTCTTTCGAGGTCGCGCCGGTCGCGACCAGGCGGGCGATGTGCAGTTCCTGCATGGTGAGCTGCTCGTGGCCCGGTTCGGTGCGGCTGCGAGCCTGCTCGCCGGTGGCGCGCAACTCGTCGGCGGCGCGCGCGGCGAAGCCGGACATGCCCAGCGCGGACAGGGATTCGTGGGCGACGCGCAGCTGCTCGCGGGAGTCGCGGCGGCGGCCCTGCCTGCGCAACCATTCGCCGTAGAGCAGATGGGCGCGGGCGCGAGCGGGCCGGATCGGCGATTTCGCCAGCTGGTCCAGGGCTTCCCGGTAGTCGTCTTCGTCGTTCGAGATCAGTGCTCGCGCGTAGGCGGCGACCCCCAGGCTCCACGGGGTGCCCGTGGCCTCGGCGCGCTCGGTCAGCTCCGCCGCGGCCCCGGCCGCGATCTCGTGCTCGCCGGTGCGCACGGCGGCCTCGACCGTTTCCGGGAGCGACATGGCGGTCAGAAACAGTGCCGGGTGGTCGGTGAGCCGCCGGGCGGCGGTCAGTGCCGCCGCGTAGTCACCCGCGGCGTTGCTCGAAACAGCCTGCGCCCAGTACACATTGCCGAGCCGGTGCTCCTCGCCGCGCGCCCGGGCCTCGGCCAAGGCGGGCGCTGCCAGTTCGGCCACCAGCGCGCGATCGCCGCGCAGCGCCGCGAGGTGCAGGCGCGGATAGGGCTGGGGTGCGGTGCCGAACGCGTCGGCAATGGCTTCCTCCTCCGCGATGGCGTCCGCGGCAGCGGCGAAATCGCCACTGTGCGCCGCGGCCACCGCGACCTGGGCGAGGCCGAGCCGCAACAGCATCGGTGAGCCGTGTGCGCGGCCCGTACTCACGAGCCGGTCGGTGATCCGGGCATGCGTGTCCAGATCCCACAGCTCACCGGCCAGGATGACCCCGAGCGCGGGTCGCCCGGTCCAGAGTTCACCGCCGTTGTCCGCCAGGATCGGCCGCAGGGCGGCCGCCGCGCCGCGGTGATCCGCCGCCGCCAGTGCGAGCATGCCATCCAGCAGTGTGTCTGCCGCGCGAGCGGGCTCGTGCGCGGGCGGGGCGGATCGGGCCGCCTCCACCACCAGGTCCATGACCCCGCTCGAACGGCCCACGTGCAGAGCCATTTCCAGTGCGTCCAGGAAGCAGTCCCGGGATCGGCTCGGATCGACCTCGGCCAGGCGGTGCGCGGCGCGCAGCATGAAAGCCGGTCCGTCACCGTCGATCTGCCGGATGGTGGCGAGTTGCCCGCGCAGTTGATCGACGCTCGCGCCGTGGATCACGCCGAGGGAGCCGTCGTCGATCGTGGTCAGCAGGCGTGCGGCGGCGTCGGTCGCCCCCGCCGCCACTTGCGCGCGCACGGCGGTGAGGGTGCGCTCGATCCGCCGTGCGGGATCGCGGGTGAGTTCGGCGGCGCGTGCGAGGAAGTCCGCGGATGCCGCGACGCCGCCGCGGGTTTCGGCCCGCGCGGCGGAGAGTTCGAGCTCCGTGGCGATGTCGTCGTCGGGACCGAGACTGGAGAGCGCGCGATGCCAGGCGCGGCGATCGGGGTCGGTGGCCGGATCGGTGGCCTCGGCCAGCAGCCGGTGTGCGGTGCGGCGCTGGTCCGGGTCGGCGCTGCGGTAGGCCACCGACCGTGCGATCGGGTGGCAGAAGCGCACGCGCGCACCGAATTCCACCAGGCCGCGCACGTCGATGGGCGCCGTCCGGTCCAGGCCCGAGCGTTCCACGGCCGCCCACAGCAGTCCGGCGTCTCCGGTCGGATCGGCGGCGGCGAGGGTCAGCAGCAGGCGATCACCGGGTGCGAGCCCGAGCATGCGGGTCCGGAAACTGTGCTCGAGCGCGGCCGTGACCGGGTACTCGCCGGGCAGCGCGAACCCGCCCGCCAGGCCCGCGCTGCGCGGTAGTTCCAGCAGCGCCAGCGGGTTTCCGCGCGCCTCGGCCAGAATCCGTTCGCGCACACGGCTGTCCAGCGGAGCGCGCAGTCCGGCGGCCAGGAGGTCGCGGGCTTCGGCGTCGTCGAGCGGTCCGATGTCGATCGTGGGCAGTGCGTCCAATGCCGTTGCGCGGTCCGGAATTCGGGAACCGATCAGCACGGCGATCGGCTCCGGGCCGATGCGTCTGCTCAGGAACGACAGCGCCAGCGCGGAGGCGTCGTCGAGCCATTGCGCGTCGTCCACCACACACAGCAGCGGCCGCTCGGCGGCCGCGGGGCCGCCCCGTT
>NZ_JBEXUS010000149.1:0-17036 GCF_040614455.1 Nocardia sp. NPDC005978 | reverse complement strand
GCGCCGCAGCAAGGAAGAGCTCGAGGAGCTGCTGCAGGAGCGGATGGATCTGATCAAGAGCCGCCGCCGCGCGCCGAGACCGTGCGCGAAACAGCGGCGCTGCACCGGGATGTCGCGGTGCTGCCGCGTGATCACGAGCCGGTGGCGCGGTTGCTGCCGCGGCTGACGCTGCTCACCTTGGCCGTGAGTCTCGCGTCGTGGACGGTGAATCAGGTGCTCGAGAGCGGGCAGCACCGGCCGTTCATCGCGGTCGGGGGCGCGGTCATGTCGGCGCTGTTGCTGGCCGAGCTGTACTGGCCGCGGTGGGCCACGGCGTGCTTGGCGGTGCAGGCGGGGATCGCGTTGATTCCGCTGCCGTGGCTGGGGAGTTCGTGGTGCGTGTGGCTGATCCTGCTGGCGGCCTCGGTGCTGCTGACCCAGCGCGGGGTGTGGGCCTGGGTGGTGGTGGGCGGGTTGTTCGCGCTGCGCGGGGCCTATACCGAGCCCGCCGAACGGCTCGGGATGCGGGCGGGCTGGGTGATTCTCGCGATGGAGGCGACGCTGGTGCTGGTCGGGCTGGCGCGGTTCTGGCGGCTGTCCGTCGAGCTCAATCGCTCGCGCGCCGAGCTGGTGCGAATCACCTTGCAGGTGGAGCGATTACGGGTGGCGCGCGATATTCACGATCTGCTCGGGCTGACGCTGTCGGTGCTCGCGCTCAAGAGTGATCTGATCACCGAGTTGATCACGCGCGATCCGGGGCGGGCGGCTGCCGAGATCGAGGAGGCGCTGCGGATCGCGGGGGAGGCGCGGGGTGAGGCGCTGCGGATGGCGGATTCGCGCGGGACCAAGGCGCTGGGGCACGAATTGCGTTCCGCGGCACTGGCTGTCGGTGCGGACGGGGCCGAGGTGCGGCTGGATCGGGACGACTCGCTGCCCGAGCCGGCGGGTGCGGTACTCGCGCCGGTGGTGCGGGAGGCGGTCACGAACGTCCTGCGGCACAGTGCGGCGACGCGGGTGTGGATCGAGTGCCGGGTGCGCGAGAACCGGCTGCGGCTGACCGTCCGCAACGACGGGGCCGGGGCCGTTGCGGACGGGGCCGGTCAGGGGGTGCGGAACATGCGTGCCCGGGTGACCGAGGCCGGCGGGGTGTTCCGCGTGGAGGTGGCCGATGGCGAATTCCGTCTCACAGCAGAGGTTCCGGTCACCGAATATGCAGATTGCACGGTTCCGGCCGTGACAACGCATACCGGATCGGTGCGCGGCGCACTACCCGCCGCGCCCGCGGCGGAACAGGATTGATCTGTACCGAAAGCGGCGGGAAAACAACTCTCCCGCAGCACTATTCGCACAGCGAGGAGCCTGTCATGCCCGTCATCAGAATCCACCACTACCGCGTCGAGGACGAGCGCCTCGACGCGCTGCTGGCCCAGCGCACCACCCTGATCAACGGGATCCGGATGAACAACCCCGGCCTGACCGAAACCCGCCTCACCCGTCTGGAAGACGGCAGCTACTCCGACACCTGGCGCTGGGACTCGGCCGAGCAGATGCTCGCGGCGATCGGGGCGTCCCAGGGCTTCCCCCTGGTGGACGCGACCATGGCGCTGACCGTGGACGCCGTGGTCGAGACCGGCGAAATCGTCGACGAGCGTTAGGGATCCACATCATGAGCACCCAACAGCTGTCCCGCGAGGCCGCGCCCGCTACCGAACGCCCGGCCGGACTGATCGATTCGTGGGCGGGCACGACCTGGCCCGCCCGGGCCAGGTTCGCCGCCTTCGCCGCCACCACCGGCATCGTCCTGACCGAGTCGGTGGTGGGCGCCTACTGGGACCTGGCCCGGGTCCCCTACGTCCAGGACACGTTCGCCGAGATCCGGTACCCCATGTACTTCGCCACGATCCTCGGCGCGGCCAAGGTCCTGGCGGTAGGCGCGGTGGTGGTCCCCGGCTTCCCCCGCCTGAAGGAATGGGCCTACGCGGGCCTGGTCTTCGTCTACGCGGGCGCGTCGGCTTCCCACGTGGCGGTAGGCGATCCCCCCGCCCGCTGGATCAGCCCCCTGGTCTTCACGGCCCTGACCCTGACCTCCTGGTACCTCCGCGCCCCCGCCCAACGCGACCCGAAACCCCTCCCGGAGGGCCTGCGCCGCGCGTTCCGCCGCGGCTGACACCGGTTCCGATAAGCGTGCACCCGGAACCTTCCCGGGCCGTCACCCGGCCGGGTGCACGTGGGCAGCCATCCGAGACTCGATCGCGCGGATGCGCTTTCGTGTCAGCGGGTAGGCAGAGAGCGGTGCGAAGAGCTGAGTGAGGAGACGATGCTCATCGGGGCGGACCGGCAGGCCGAAGCAATTATCGCGGCCGTGCTCACGGAAAAATGTCAGCAGCCCGTCGCCGAAGCCGAGATCCACCGCGACGCGGTCGGCCAATCGTTCGCCGTACCTACGGGTCGCTCGCTCGGCCAGCAATTCCATGATCAGCAGCAAAGCGGCGATGAAGGCGTGGAAGGGGCCCAGCAGTACCACCAGCACCGAGGCTTGGGTGCTGAGATACACCACCAAGGCGGCACAAAGGAGCAGTACTCGCAGCAGTCCGCCGTGCCGTGCTAGGTCGGCTGGTTTCCTCGCGATGCCGATTGCCAGCCGGGGAACCGCGTGCAAAGGCAGCGCGCACCAACCGGCCACGACCGATGCGCCGTTGCGGCGAGTACTGAGCAGGTGGCCGAGCTCGTGGGCGAGCATCGCCCGCAACTGAGGTTCGCGCAGCTGCCGCACAGCCTCGCTGCTCACATGGACGGCCCACCGACCCCGGGCGTAAGCCCGCACCTCCGTGGATTCATCGATCGACAGCACATAGTCGGACTCGACAACCCCTGCGGCCGTGGCGACATCGAGCCACGCCGGGACGAGCCGGTCGATCTGCTCGGAGGTCCATTCGTGCGCATTCGAAGCCGGCCGAAACCCCTCGGCCAACATGGTCACTATCAGCAGCGCAGCGCCGATAAATGCCCACACCGAAAGGAATACGATCGTTCCCCCGTGCCCGAACAGTCCGCCTGCCCAAGCCACGATCATGAGCCCCAGCGCGATCGAAGGCGTCGAGAGCGCGAACATCGCCGTCGTGGCCAACCGCCGCCGCCACCGCAGCCGCCCCCGATAACGCTCCCGATCGGACTCTATGCGCAGCAACGGATCCACCCCGCCTCCCGGACCGATCGAGCCCGACAAGGCAACGACGACCGCGGCGTGTCACCCCCGGCGCAGCCGCTGATCGAGCCGCAGGACCCTGTCACAAAGGCCGTCATCGGTTCAGTGTCGTCGGCGCGGCTTGTCCGAACCTTGGGAAGCGCTTATGGACTCGAGTCCGCGACGCTCAGGCCGGCTTGAAACCGCCGCGCCGCAAGCGATCCAGCGGCGATGTCGGCGGTTGCCCACGGTCCGAAACGAAGAAACCGGTGTGAGATCAAGTGATCTCACACCGGTTTCCCGTTGTGCCGGAACTTACTTCAGCTTGTCCGAGCCCAGGCCGAGGACCCGGCGAGCCACGATCAGCTGCTGGATCTGCTGGGTGCCTTCGAAGATGTCGAGGATCTTCGAGTCGCGGGCCCACTTCTCCAGGAGGGTGCGCTGGGAGTAGCCGGTCTGGCCGGCCAGCTCCACGGCCTTCAGGGTTACGTCGGTGCCCATGCGGCCGGCCTTGGCCTTGGACATCGACGCCTCGAGGGAGTTCGGCTTCTTGTTGTCGGCCATCCAGGCGGCGCGCAGGGACAGCAGGTAGGCCGACTCCCAATCCGCTTCCATGCGAAGGAACTCCGCGGCGGCGGCGTGCTGGTTGTTGGCCGGCTTGTCGTAGGAGATCTCCACGCCCGCGTCCTCGAGCACCGTGCGGAGCTCTTCGAGCGCGGCGCGGCCGACGCCGACAGCCATGGCGGCAACGAGGGGACGGGTGTTGTCGAACGTCTGCATGACGCCCGCGAAACCCTTCTCCACGTTGACTTCCGGGCTGCCCAGGATGTTGTCCGCGGGGATGCGGCAATCCTCGAACCGGATCTCGGCGGTGTCCGAGGCCTTGATGCCCAGCTTGTGCTCGAGACGAGACACGGTCAGGCCCTTGGCATCACGCGGCACCACGAAGGACTTGATGGCCGCGCGGCCCGCGGACTTGTCCACCGACGCCCACACCACGATGTGGGTGGCGCGCGAACCGGCGGTCACGAAGATCTTGGTGCCGTTGAGCACCCACTCGTCGCCGTCGAGGACCGCGGTCGCCGTGACAGCCGCGGAGTCCGAACCGAACGACGGCTCGGTGATGGCCATCGCGGCCCACACCTTGCCGAAACGCTTCAGCTGCTCATCGGTCGACACCGCGGCGATCGCGGCGTTGCCCAGACCCTGGTAGGGGATGGACAGCATCAGGCCCGCGTCACCCCAGCAGGTCTCGAGGGCGTTCAGCAGCGCGGACATGTTGCCGCCGTTGGAGTTTCCGAGCAGCTCGGTGGCGTGCTCGTCCTTCTCATCGGCCTTGCGGCCACCGGTGGCGCCCGAGACGTCCTGCTCGCCCGAAGCGGACAGGCCCTCGATCATGGCGGCCATGGTGTCCAGCTCGACCGGGTACTCGTGCTCGGCCAGGTCGTACTTGCGGGACACCGGGCGGAAGATCTCCGCGGCGACCTGGTGGGCCTGGTTCGCGCTGGCCCGGAGCTTCTTGGGGAGTTCGAGATTGATCATGAGTTTGTCTCTCCGTTGAGAAGTCGGGTCAGAGAAGGACTACGCCCTCGGCAACGCCGATGGCACGAAGATCGCGGTACCAGCGCTCCACCGGGTGCTCCTTGGTGAAGCCGTGGCCGCCGAGCAGCTGCACGCCGTCCAGGCCGATCTGCATGCCCTTCTCGGTGGCCAGCTTCTTGGCCAGCGCCGCCTCGCGAGCGAACGACAGGCCCTGCTCCGCGCGTGACGCACCCCGCAGGGTCACGAGACGAAGTCCGTCGAGCTCGATGGCCATGTTGGCGACCATGAAGGCCACCGCCTGGCGGTGCGCGATCGGCTCGCCGAACGCCTCCCGCTCCTTCACGTAGGGAATCACGTAGTCGAGCACGGCCTGACCGGTGCCGACCGCCAGCGACGACCAGCCCAGGCGGGCCAGGCGCACGGCATCGGCGTAATCCTCGGTGCGCTCGGCGGTTTCGGCATCGCCGAGAATGGCGTTGGCCGAGACCGCGACGTTGTTCAGCAGCAGCCGGCCCAGACCCGCGGCGCGCAGACCCATGCTGGGATCGGCCTCCACGACCACACCCTCGGTGTCCGACTCCACGATGAAGAAGGCCGGGCGACCGTCGAGTTCGGCGGCCACGATGAACAGTTCGGCGTCACCGGCGGCCGGAACCAGGCTCTTCACGCCGTTGAGGCGGAAACCGCTGGGCGAGCGGGTGGCCTTGGTACGCAGCGCGAACGGATCGAACAGCGCGTGCGGCTCGGAGATGACGACCGAGGCCTGCGGCACGCTCTCCCCGGCGAACGCGCCGAGGTAGGTCTTCTGCTGCGCGTCGGTGCCCCACTGGGAGAGCGCGACGGCCACGCCGGACGGAGCGAGCAGCGGCAGCGCCAGGCCCATGTCGCCGTGCGCGAGCGCCTCGGCCACAAGGGAATTGGTGACCGCGCCGCGCTCGGAGGCAGCGCCCTCGAGCTCCTCGGGCACGTTGATCAGCGTGATGCCCAGTTCCGAAGCGCGCTCCAGCAGATCGCGGGGCGCCTTGGCGGCATTGTCGGCGTCGTACGCGGCCGGACGCAGGATCTCCTCGGCGAACTCGCGCACCGTCTCGACGATCATCTGCTGCTCGTCGGTCGGGGTGAGGTCGAAGTAGTCCTTCTTCTTGGACTCGTTGGCGGGCAGCCGCTTGGGCGCGCCGCCGCCGGCGACCTTCTCGAAGACGCGGGTCGCGGCGCCGAGGCTGCGGAAGCCGGTCTTGGTGCCCTCGTACGTCAGCCGCTCGATCGGCTTGCGCAGGTTGTACTTCTCCGCGATCGGGGACCCGGTAATGGTCGTCATGACCCGCATGGCCGCGCCCATCCAGTCGCGCTTGACCGGGTTCAGGCCGACGGCGGAAGTATCAGGACGTCGCGTCTTTGCGGTGTCTCGAGTGCTCATAATCACCAGTTTTCTTGAGTGTGGAGGGTGATCCTGCCCAGCAATCTTACTCCAGAGTAAGACTATCTTACTCCAGAGTAAGAACAACCGTCGAGGGTTGTCGAATCGGCAGGTCGAAGCGGTGCGTTCCGGGCCTTGCCCCGCGAATCAGGGTCTAGTGAAACAAACTTGCTTCAGAAAGACCCGGTGCGGGCTAGGGTGCAGGGGCACCGCGATGCCTTGGGTGTAGCAGAAGCGCCCTCCGGTGCACAGCAGTTCCGATGGAGGTAACCCATGAAAACCGTGCTCGGCACCACCGGCCTGATCGCCGCCGCGCTGTTCCTGTCCGCTCCCGCCGCCCAGGCCGAGGCCGTGGAACTGGAGGACGTGGCGGTGAGCCTGTCCGCGGGCGGCCCGAACACCGAGACCGAGATCGGCCTCGGCTCGGTCAGCGTCGGCTCGGCCAACCCCGGTGGCGCGTTCATCGACTTCGGTTCGGTGCGCATCCCGCTGGGCTGATACCGGCGACATTGCCTTCGGGCGACCCGATGCCGGGACCGCAGCCCCGGATCGGCGCCGAATACCTTCGGCCGCGCCGTAATCGGCGGCCCGTCCGACTCAGGCGGCCAGTGCGGCCAGAACCTGGTCCTGCAGATGAGAATTGGTGGCCACGGCGCTGCCGCCGTGCGGGCCGGGATTGCCGTCCAGGGATGTGAACACCCCGCCCGCCTCGCGAATCAGAATGTCGAGCGCGGCCATATCCCACAGCGAGAGTTCGGGTTCGGTGCAGATGTCCACCGCACCCTCGGCCAGCAGCGTGTAGCCGAAGAAATCACCGTAGCCGCGCACCCGCCACACCTCGTCCGAGAGCGCGATGAGCTTGGCGCGCCGCCCGATCGCCCGCCAGCCGGACAGGCTCGAGATCGCCAGCGAGGCCGCCCCCAGCTCGGCGACGCCGGACACCGAGATGGCGCGCGGCTCGGCCCCCTCGAAACTGGTCCACGCGCCCGCACCCGAAGCGGCCCACCAGCGCCGGGCCAGCGCGGGCGCGCTCACCACGCCGACCACCGGGACGCCGTCCTCCAGCAACGAGATGAGCGAGGCCCACACCGGCACGCCGCGCACGAAGTTCTTGGTCCCGTCGATCGGGTCGATGACCCACTGGCGCCCGGTGAATTCGGCGTCGCCGCCGAACTCCTCGCCCAGCACCAGATCGCCGGGGCGCTCGGCGGAGAGCACCTCGCGCACCATGCGCTCCACGGCCAGGTCGGCATCGGAAACCGGTGTCAGATCCGGCTTGGCGTCGATCTTCAGGTCCAGGGCCCCGAACCGGTCGCGTGTGATGGCGTCGGCCGCGTCGGCCAGCCGCAGGGCGAGTTCGAGATCAGCGGAGTAGGCGGTCACCGGGGGTACGTTAGCCCCTCCGGGTAACACCGCGGCGACGGCAGCGAACTTCCCGCTGCGGGAGTCGCGGTGCGAGCCGGGCCGATACCCGCGCTCGCGAATTCCCGGCGACCGCGCGGCTCGCCCGGAGAGGCGATCGCGATACCGGGCGCGGAGCGTGCAACACGCCGAGATACGAAGTGGCAGGGCGACTTTGCGCCTTGCGCGCCTTGCTACCGTTTGTGGGTGAGCGACAATGAGTTGGGCCTTTTTCTTCGCATTCGGCGCCAGGGGGTCGTACCGGGGGATGTGGGACTACCGGCGGGCGCCCGCCGCCGTACGCCGGGCCTGCGCCGCTCCGAACTCGCCGCGCTGGCCGGGGTGAGCGTCGAATACATCGCCCGGCTCGAACAGGGCCGCGACCGGCATCCCTCCTCGGCGGTGCTGTCCTCGCTCGCCAACGCGCTGAACATGACCCCCAGCGAACGCGTGCACCTGCACCGCCTGGTGAAGGCCCAGACGACCGGATTCACCTGCACCGGCAACCCGCAGCCCGCCCGGGTCGTGCGCGCGCCCATGCTCGCGATACTCGATCAACTCGAACCCGCGCCCGCCTCGGTCCACAATCGCGCCGGGGAGGTGCTGGCCTGCACCGAGGGCTACCGCCGCCTCATGGGCCCGACCGGGCTGCTCGACGACGGCCTGCCCGCCAGCGTCCCGCGCTACGTCTTCACCGACGCCCGCGCGCGGCACATCTACCCCGATTGGCAGCACACCGCCGATCAGACGGTCGCCTGCCTCAAGTTCGGCCCGTTCCGTTCGGACCCGGCCACCGCGACCCTCGTCGACGAACTCGCCGACACCGTCGGCGAGGAGTTCACCGGCCGCCTGTCCCGGGTCACCAGCCTGCCCGACGCCACCGGCATCACGCGCCTGCGCCACCCCGAGGCCGGCATGCTGCGTCTGGCCCACGAAACCCTGGACCTGCCCGCCGAGGACGATCAGCGCCTGATCATCCAGCTGCCCGCCGACGAACCCACCACCGTCGCGCTCGATGATCTGATCGGCCGCCAATCCGATCGCCTCAGCGTCGCCGCGGCGAACTGACCCCCCGGAAATGACGGAACCCCCGGGTATCCCCGAGGGTTCCATTCCTATTCTCTATTCGCGCGATCAGCCGATCGGCGCGTCCCGGAATTCCGGGCACAGGTAGAACGAGGCGTCGATCGTCACATCGATCGCGGCGTCCTCCGTGAGGCCCCGGTTGTCCATCGCCAGCACCGCGTCGAATTTCGTGCCGCC
Source organism: Nocardia sp. NPDC005978 (assembly GCF_040614455.1). Classification (NCBI taxonomy): domain Bacteria; kingdom Bacillati; phylum Actinomycetota; class Actinomycetes; order Mycobacteriales; family Nocardiaceae; genus Nocardia; species Nocardia sp. NPDC005978. The sequence continues at coordinate 8,250 of NZ_JBEXUS010000149.1, read as the reverse complement.
GTTGCGCAGCACGCCGCATACGGCGTAGCCGTCGCTGAGCACATCGTTCTCGTCCTCGATGATGTAGCCGTCTTCCTCGACCTCCTGCAGGAAGCGACGCTCGTTCTCCGTGCGCGGCTGGGACGATCCGCCGCCCGACCCGGTGTCGAACGGCCCGGCCTGCGCGGCGCCCATTCCCAGGAAGGGCATGAGGGCGATGAGCGATACAACTGCGAATTTACGCATTGCGGAGATGGTTTCTTTCTCTCGTGAGCTTTTCGGCGCAGCACGGAGAAGGCGTGAAACGGCACGCGTACGCATCCACATCTGGTTCCCTCCCCGATGGCAGCTGTTCGACTATACGAGAGTTTTAGTGGCACAGCGAATTTCCCTTGCGCGGGTGGTTATCGTGGAGTCATGAGCGACAAATCGCGAAAGTCGGCCTCCCGCCGGGACAGTGCCCCCGCCGCCGGTTGACTGCCCGGCGCCGTGTCCGCACCCGGTCGCGGCGACCCCCGCGCGGGTTCGCCCGGCACGGTTCGACCCGCTGCTGGGCGTCGAAGTGTGGAGCGGGCGGGGCAGTCGGTAGCCTTGAACACCGTGCATCCTGACGTATCCGCTGACCTGGCCGAACTCGACGCGACCCTGAAGACCGTGGAGTCGGTGCTCGATATCGACGAACTGGTCCGGCGGATCAACGAGCTGGAGCACCAGGCCGCCGACCCGGATCTGTGGAACAACCAGGACCACGCCCAGGCGGTGACGAGCGAACTCTCGCACGCGCAGGCCGAACTGCGCCGCGTCCAGGGCCTGCGCCAGCGGCTCGAGGATCTGCCGGTGCTGTACGAGCTGGCCGAGGACGAGGAGGGCGACGCCCGCGCGGCCGCCATCGCCGACGCCGACGCCGAACGGTCCGCGCTGCACGCCGACGTGGAGGCCATGGAGGTCCGCACGCTGCTCGCCGGCGAATACGACAAGCGCGAGGCGCTGGTCAACATTCGCTCCGGCGCGGGCGGCGTGGACGCTGCGGACTGGGCCCAGATGCTCATGCGCATGTACGTGCGCTGGGCCGAACGGCACAAGTACCCCGTCGAAATCTACGACACCTCGTACGCGGAAGAGGCGGGCATCAAGTCGGCCACCTTCGCGGTGAAGTCGCCCTACGCCTACGGCACGCTGTCGGTGGAGATGGGCACGCACCGGCTGGTGCGCATCAGCCCGTTCGACAACCAGGGCCGGCGCCAGACCTCCTTCGCCGAGGTCGAGGTACTGCCCGTGGTCGAGACCACCGACCACATCGAGATCCCGGACGGCGAGGTCCGCGTCGACGTGTACCGCTCGTCCGGCCCCGGTGGCCAGTCGGTCAACACCACCGACTCCGCGGTCCGCCTGACGCATATCCCGACCGGCATCGTCGTCACCTGTCAGAACGAGAAATCGCAGCTGCAGAACAAGATTTCGGCCATGCGCGTGCTGCAGGCCAAACTGCTCGAGCGCAAGCGGCAGGAAGAGCGCGCCCAGATGGACGCCCTCAAGACCAACGAGGGCGCGTCCTGGGGCAACCAGATGCGGTCCTACGTGCTGCACCCGTACCAGATGGTCAAGGATCTGCGCACCAACTACGAGGTCAACAACCCGACCGCGGTGCTCGACGGTGACATCGACGCGTTCATCGAGAGCGGCATCCGCTGGCGCATGCGCGAGGGTGCATAGACGCTGGCGTGTCGACGAACTTGCGGCATCCGCTGGCGCATGCGGGAAGCCCAGGCGTAATTCGCGACACCCCGGCTCATGACCCGCGCGGAACGGGGTATCGCGACGCGCGGGAGCCGGGCCGGATGCGCCGCGGACCCGCCGAGCGCCGCCGCGACAGCCAGTACTGTGGTGCCTCGGGTGTGTTTGCGGCACTGCGATGTTCGCGATCCGCCCGAGCGCTGAACCGAATGGCGTGCCCCGGAGTTCCGGGCCGCCGGGATCGCGAACAGCCCTGGCGCAGCGGAGGCAAGACAGTACGGAGGCAGTATGAGCAGTAGTTCGATTCTCGCCGCGGGCACCGGGTCCGATCTCGGGAACTGGTTCCGTTCCAGCGGACTCGAGATCGTGCTGCTGATCGTGGGCGCGATGTTGTTCGCGCGTGCGGTCACGTTCGTCCGGGACCGCATCACGCGCAAGATCGACGCCTCGTTCCGCAGCAGCGATTCGCTGGTGCGCACCGAGGCCGCCAAGCATCGGCACGCGCTCGCCCAGGTGCTCACCTGGGTGGTGCTGTCGCTGGTCTACTTCCTGGTCGCGCTGGAAGTGTTGCAGCGCTTGGGGTTCCAACTGGGTGGTCTGGTCGCGCCGGCCGCGGTGATCGGCGCCGCACTGGGTTTCGGCGCCCAGCGCATCGTGCAGGATCTGCTCGCCGGATTCTTCCTGATCACCGAAAGGCAATACGGTTTCGGCGATGTCGTGCGCATCGCGGTGACTGGATCCGCGGTCGATGCCGAGGGTACGGTCGAGGACGTGACGCTGCGGATCACGACCTTGCGCAGCGCTGACGGCGAGGTCATTTCGGTACCGAACGGTCAGATCGTGAAAGTGACCAATCTGTCGAAGGATTGGGCTCGTGCGGCCATCGACGTCCCCGTGCCCGCGACCGCCGACATCAACAGGGTCAACGAGATCCTGCGGGAGGTGGGCGCCAAGGCGTTCGCCGATCGCAAGCTGAAAACCCTGCTGCTGGACGAACCCAGCGTCATGGGTGTCGAAGATCTCACGGTCGACCAGATGAACATCAAGATGGTTGCCCGGACACTGCCGGGCAAACAGTTCGAGGTAGGGCGCGAGCTGCGCGTGCGGGTAGCCGCGGCACTCCGCCGGGAGGGTTTGAGTGAAAACACGTAAGTCCACGGCGGTCCTGATCACGGTCTGGCTCGCGACGTTCGTGCTCTACATGTTCGTCAAGCCGGAAACACCCGCGAATCCGGGATATACGCCCATCGTGAACACCATGCTCAGCAACTATTTACCGGAGGCTCCGGCCACCACGCCACGCTGACCCGCCCGCGCGCGGTGTGGCGGAGCGGCGCGACCGCCTGGCTACACTGGCCAATCGTGATAGCGCTGCGCAACGTCACCAAGACCTACAAGACCTCGACGCGACCCGCCCTGGACAACGTCACGGTCGACATCGACAAGGGCGAATTCGTCTTCGTCATCGGCCCGTCCGGTTCGGGCAAGTCGACCTTCATGCGGCTGTTGCTCAAGGAGGAGAAGCCCACCGCGGGCGAGGTCTGGGTCTCGGACTTCCGGGTGGACAAGCTGCCCGGGCGCAAGGTGCCCAAACTCCGCCAGCGCATGGGCTGCGTCTTCCAGGACTTCCGGCTGCTGCAGCAGAAGACCGTCGAGCAGAACGTGGCCTTCGCGCTGGAGGTGATCGGCAAACCCGCGGCATTCATCTCGCGGGCGGTGCCCGAAGCCCTCGACCTGGTGGGTCTGGCGGGAAAGGCCGATCGGCTGCCCGGTGAGCTCTCCGGCGGTGAGCAGCAGCGCGCCGCGCTGGCCCGCGCGTTCGTGAACCGGCCGCTGGTGCTGCTGGCGGACGAGCCGACCGGCAACCTCGACCCCGAGACCAGTCAGGACATCATGGCGCTGCTGGAACGGGTGAACCGCACCGGAACCACGGTGGTCATGGCCACCCACGACAACACCATCGTCGACGCCATGCGGCGCCGGGTGATCGAACTGGATCGCGGCCGGCTGGTCCGCGACGACGAGACCGGCGTCTACGGGGTGGGGCGGTAATGCGCGCGGGATTCCTGTTCGGCGAGATCTTCACGGGCCTGCGCCGCAACATCACCATGACCATCGCCATGATCCTGACCACGGCGGTCTCGCTGACCATGCTCGGCGGCGGCCTGCTGACGGTCCGGCTGGCGGACAAGATCCAGGACTACTACGTCCAGCGCGTGGCGATCCGGCTGTACCTCGACGACTCGGCTTCGCGCGATCTCGACTGCACGCAGGACCCCTGCAAGTCGATCATGATGGATCTCGAGCAGAACCAGTACGTCGCGAGCGTGCAGTACGTGAACAGCCAGGAGGCGGTCAAGGAGGTCAAGGAATCGACCTTCAAGGATCAGCCGGGGCTCGCGGACGAGGTCAGCAAGGACGGGCTGCCCGGTTCGTTCCGGGTCAAGCTCAACGATGTGACCAAGTACCGCACCATCTATGACGACTTCCACGAGCGACCCGGGGTCATGACGGTGCTCAACGACGTCGACATCGTGGATCGGCTGGTCGGGTTCTTCACCGGCATCCGCAACACCGCCTTCGGGCTCGCGGCGCTGCAGGCGCTGGCCGCGCTGTTGCTGATCGCGAACATGGTTCAGGTGGCGGCGCTGGCCCGCAAGACCGAGGTCAACATCATGCGCCTGGTCGGCGCGACGCGGTGGTACACCCAATTGCCCTTCCTGCTGGAGGCGGTGCTTGCGGCCCTGGTGGGTTCGCTGCTGGCGGTGGCCGGATTGTTCGTCGCGCAACCGCTGGTGATCAACAAGGCGCTGGGGTCGCTGGCCAACGACGACGTGCTGCCGCCGATCTCGAGCGAGGACATCGCGACGGTGGCGATGATCATCACGCCGGTGGGTGTCGGATTCGCGGCGTTGGCGGCGTATGCGGCGCTTCGGTATTACGTGCGCGAATGAGTTGCGGAGCCCGGGCCCGTCTTTCGCCGATTCGCATCGTGCGAGGCGAGCCGGGGTATCCGGGTGTGATCCCGCACGCAACGGCCGGTGATGCGCCGGGTGCGCGGGGGTGCGAAGTTGCCAAGGGAGTATTGCGCGTCGGACGCTGTCCGTAGGATTGCTGCCGTGAGTGCACCGGAGGTCGAAACCGTCGTCGGCAGTGAGTCTCTCGAGGACGCCGGAAGTGTTGCGGCGCACCAGGTTCTGCGTAAGACATTCGGCTACGACAGTTTTCGCGGACCGCAGCGGGCAATCGTCGAACAGGTGATTTCCGGCGGCGACGCCCTGGTGCTCATGCCCACCGGCGGCGGCAAGTCGCTCTGCTATCAGATTCCGGCGCTGGTGCGCCCGGGCGTGGGCGTGGTGGTCTCCCCGCTGATCGCCCTCATGCAGGACCAGGTCGACGCGCTGAACGCGGTCGGGGTGCGGGCCGGGTTCCTCAACTCCACCCAGTTCCCCGATGAACGGCGCACGGTCGAGGCGCAATTCGTGGCGGGCGAGCTGGATCTGCTCTACCTCGCCCCCGAGCGGCTGCGCCTGGAGTCCACCGCGCAACTGCTCGACCGCGGCAAGATCGCGCTGTTCGCCATCGACGAGGCGCACTGTGTCTCGCAGTGGGGTCACGACTTCCGGCCCGACTACCTGGCGCTGTCCATGCTGCACGAGCGCTGGCCCGACGTGCCGCGCATCGCGCTCACCGCCACCGCCACCGAGGCGACCCGCAGGGAGATCGCGCAGCGCCTGGATCTCACCGGCGCCAAACACTTCGTCGACAGCTTCGACCGGCCGAACATCCAGTACCGCATCGAAGCCAAGAACCGGCCCGAACAGCAGTTGCTGTCGTTCATCCAGGCCGAGCACGCCGGGGACGCGGGCATCGTCTACTGCCTCTCGCGCAATTCGGTGGAGAAGACCGCCGCGTTCCTGAGCGCCAACGGCGTGCCCGCCGTGCCCTATCACGCCGGACTCGACAATCGGGTGCGCGCGACCAACCAGTCGCGTTTCCTGCGCGAGGACGGGCTGGTGGTGTGCGCCACCATCGCCTTCGGCATGGGCATCGACAAGCCCGACGTGCGTTTCGTCGCGCATCTGGATCTGCCGAAATCGGTGGAGGGGTACTACCAGGAGACCGGCCGCGCCGGGCGCGACGGGCAGCCGTCCACGGCCTGGATGGTCTACGGGCTCAGTGATGTTGTGCAGCAACGCAAGATGATCGACTCGTCCGAGGGCGACGCGGCGCATCGCCGGCAGTTGCAGCTGCACCTGGACGCCATGCTGGCCCTGTGCGAGACGGTGCAGTGCCGGCGCACCCAGCTGCTGGCCTACTTCGGCCAGCCGGGCAAGGCGTGCGGGAACTGCGACACCTGCCTGAACGCGCCCGAGTCGTGGGACGGCACCGTGCCCGCGCAGAAGGTCCTCTCCACGGTGCTGCGGCTCAAGCGCGAACGCGGGCAGAGCTTCGGCGCGGGCCACATCGTCGACATTCTGATCGGCAAGCGCAATCCCAAGGTGGAGCAGCACGCGCACCACGAGCTCAAGGTGTTCGGCATCGGCGCGGATCTGCGCGACATCGAATGGCGCGGCGCGATCCGCCAGCTGCTGGCGCAGGGGCTGCTCGCGGTGCACGGCGACTACGGCGTGCTGACGCTCACCGAGGCCAGCAACGACGTGCTGTTCAACGGCCGCCAGGTCATGCTGCGGCGCGAGCCCGAACGCGCGAAGACCGCGCGGGCTTCCAAGTCCGCCAAGGCGGCCAAGGCCGTGGCCGATCTCGCACCCGGTGACGCGGGGCTGTTCGAGAGCCTGCGGGCGTGGCGCGCGGCCACCGCCAAGGAACAGGGCGTGCCCGCGTACGTCGTGTTCCACGACGCGACGCTGCGTGAGATCGCGGCCCGCAAGCCCGCCACCCTGGCCGATCTGGGCGCGATCGCCGGAATCGGCGAGAACAAGCGCGCCAAGTACGGCGAGGGGGTGCTCGAGGTGGTGACGGGCGCGGCCCCGAGCCAGGCCGGCACGCTGCTCGAGGGGAGTTCCGCGCCGGTTCGCGAGGCTCCGCCCGCGCGCCCGGCAGCTGCCCGTCCGGCGGCCGCTCGCGCGTCGGCGCCGCCGTCCACGCGTGAATCGGCCACGGCGGCAAGACAACCCGCGCGCCCGGCGGCCCCCGCCCCGGACTTCGACGATGTGCCCTGGCCGGACGAGGAACCGGGGTTCCCCGACGAAATGCCGCCCGACTACGAGTAGGCGCGGCGGGGTTGCTCGGCCTGGGAAGGCCCGGACCGGGGATGCCCGGCCGGGGAACGCTCGGCCCGGGAAGGCCTGGACCGGGGATGCCCGGACCGGGAACGGTCGGCCCAGGAAGGCCTGGACCGGGAACGCTCGGCCCGGGAACGCTCGGCCCGGGAACGTTCGGCCCGGGGATGCTCGGCCCGGGGATGCCCGGACCGGGAACGCTCGGCCCGGGGATGCCCGGACCGGGAACGCTCGGCCCGCGGATGCCCGGACCGGGAACGCTCGGCCCGCGGATGCCCGACCCCGGGATGCTCGACTCGGGGCGGTCGGCTCGGGAATGCTCGGCGCGGGGCGGTCGGCCGGGCGCGGGTTGGCCGGTGTGGCGCGGGTTTTCGGGCGCGGCGGTTATCGGTCGCGGTCGCGGGTGATCGACGTGACGGGAGTACGGCGGGGTGATCGTCGCGGTGCCGGGTCGCCGACTGATCTGTCGTGGCGTTGGGTGATCGGCATGCGGCAGTGATCAGCGGCGGTGCAGGTTGATCCGCGTGGGGCGGGAAGCCGGTGCGAGGCCGTCGGTTCGTCATCGTGTCGAACCACGCCTTCGTGCCGGGCGTATCGAACGGTTAGACAGCAGGACCACTTCCGAGCTCCACCCGACGACGAGTGATTGTGAGTATTCGACCGTGGTGAAAATCGATGTGCTGTTCACACGCAGGCCCGAGCGGTGGGGGTTACGCGGCGACCCGCGGCTGTGGGAAGCGTTGCACGAGAAGCTCGGTAGCCGTTCGATCCCCGACGGCGAGTACGACCTGCGCCGGGTCCTCGAGGAGTCCATCGCCGAGATCATCGGCGCGGAACTGCCGCTGTCCGTTCCGGCCACCGATGCCGCGCACTTCCCCGTCGAGCGCTTCCGCATCGGCAGCGGCATGAGCGACGGCGTCGTCTCGCTGCACTGGTGGCGCTACACCGGGATTCCGATGCTGACCGATCGCGCGGCCGGGGTGCGCGCGGGCGAGTACATGGTCCCTATCCGCCGGAAGTGATCGTCGCGGACGGTCGAGAACGATCTTTCCCGGCCGTCCGGCAACACCCCTTCGACGGTGCGGAACCCAGCGCTTGCTGCGGATTTGGTAGCTGAGCCCCGGCAGGATAAGCTTTCGGAGCTGCCGCGGTCCACGGATCGCGGGAAGTCCAAGGTCCCGTCGTCTAGCGGCCTAGGACGCCGCCCTCTCAAGGCGGTAGCGCGGGTTCAAATCCCGTCGGGCAATCCTTGCATAACAGCCCCCATTGGGCCGTTCACAACGAAGAGCATGAG